>JAFZOA010000716.1 GCA_017550775.1 Ruminiclostridium sp.
CTGAACGGTACCGCGCTCACCGACGCGATAACCACGGACTGCTTCCTGCGGGATTTCCGCCTGACGTACGCGACACTGTTCTCGGGTGTCCGCCACGACAGCGGTGACCCGTATGAGTGGGGCGACAAGATGATAGAGCATTACCGCTCGCTCGGTATCGACTCGAAGCAGAAGACTCTGCTGTTCAGCGACAGCCTCGACTTCGACCGCGCCCACAAGCTCAACGCGTATTTCAGAGACCGTGCGAGGGTGGCGTTCGGGATAGGAACTTATCTGTCCAACGATACCGATGTAAAGCCGCTCAACATCGTGATGAAGACGACCGCCTGCAACGGCATGGACGTAGCAAAGATCTCCGATACGGAAGGGAAGGGAATGTGCAAGAATCACGCTTATGTGCATTACCTGAAACGCTGTATCAACTGGCGCATGGAGAATGACAAATGAAATAATAAAGCCGCACGGAGTTAATCCGTGCGGCTTTGTCGTTTATATGCCGAACCTTAACTTTTTTATGTAGTCTGCAAGCTCCCCCGCCATTTCCTCCTGCTCCGTGATACGCGGGTGACCGTCAGTAGCCAGACCCGCGCGCCTGAACCGAAGTCGTGTCACGTCCGGGTCTGCGAGCTCCGCACACAGCTCGTCGAGGATATACTCCCACTTCATGTCGTGCTTAAGAACGGTGGTGATGATAATGAACCGGGCGGTCTTATAGCGCGCTTTAAGGTCGAGGATTATCTCCTTGTACCGCGCCTTCCACTTCTCGGTGAACGCCTTGTCGTACACCTTTTCCGGGTTCGGGTTCGCGTCGTTCTGTCCTATAGCGAACACCACAAAGTCGGGTGTCCACTGCGAAAAGTCCCAGTCCGACACACCGCCGGGCGCGTAGGGAACATAGCGCAGCTTGTCGTAGGTGCTCTCCAGGCCGGTAAGAGTCTCGATGTCGGGACCGTAGAAGTACCCTGTGTGGTCGAGCAGCGAAAGCCCGCCCTGGGAGTTGTTATGGAACTCGGCGCCGAGCTTACGGGCGGTTGAGAAGGTGTAGCTGAAATAGCTGTTGTCGTACATTCCGTGGTGGTTTTCGGGGTCGCACATACCCTCGTAGTACACCGCTTCGACGCATTCTCCCGCGGAAACGCTGTCGCCGAAGTATTCTATCTTCATGCTGTACTCTGTTTCGAGCTGCTGAACGCTCTCCGCCTGAACTGAACGGAGCCTGAAATAGTGCGCCGCCGCCTGGCGCTTGAAGATCATGCAGGTGTGAGTGCCGTCGGAAAGACCTTCCGCAAGGGTAACTGTCTGCACGGGGCTGTCCTTTGTGAGCTCGTACTTGTGCTGAAATCCGTCTATCACCGCGCCCAGCCACTGGGGGTCGTCTGTCATGGAGATATTTTCGATCTCTATCGAGAGGGAGCTTCCGGTAAACCTGAATTTTACGTTTGAACCGGGGTAGATGAACATAGGAGCCTTCGGGTCGGAGAAGTCCGTTCTTCCCATGTAAGAGAACGCTTTGTTGTCTGCTGTGAATACTGTCATTGTGGACCGCCTTTCGGTTATTGTGTTTTGCAGCGGAAGCTGCGATAACGTTTACTCAGATATAATATCATAATCCGGAAGATTTTTCAATAGCGAATATTGATTTTTCTGCACAAAAATGCTATACTGTTATTGATATACCCGTATCAACCTACCGAAAGGATAAAAAGCCATGAACGAGAACATCAGGATAGAAGCACAGACCACCGGCGTATTCAGCTTTGCAATGCAGCAGAACTACATCCCCCTCATTCGCGGCATACGTCTCGTGAACGACGGCGAGGAGCCCTTCGAGGGCGTTATCGTGCGCGCGGCGGCGGAGCCGGAGTTTTTCAGACCTTACGAATACACCGTGCAGTATGTGGAGGGAAAGCGCACTACCGAGATCTCACCCGTGAAGCTCACCATATCCACCGAGCTCCTGTTCTCGCTCACGGAAAAGACCGCCGGTAACATACATCTCACCGCCGAAAAGGACGGGGATATTCTCGCGGAGACCGACATACCGGTAGACGTTCTCGCGTATGACCAGTGGGGCGGCGCGGGAATGATGCCCGAGCTCGCGGCTGCGTTCTGCGCACCCAACCACCCGCTCGTGAGCGAGGTGATCTCCTCAGCGGCGCTGGTGCTCCAGCAGTGGACGGGCTCGCCGTCCTTTACCGGGTATCAGTCCGAAGACCCCAACGTTGTAAAGCAGCAGGCCGCTGCGATTTACGCGGCTTTGCAGGAGCGGAACATTGCCTACATCGTCCCGCCCGCAAGCTATGAAAAGACCGGTCAGCGCGTGCGCCTTCCGTACACAGTGCTCACCGAGCGCCACGGCACCTGTCTCGACCTTACGCTGCTGTATGCCTCCTGTCTCGAACAGATAGGCTTGAATCCGCTCATCATCATTATCAAGGGTCACGCGTTCTGCGGCTTCTGGCTTGAGGACGAGACCTTCGCAGACTGCGCCGAGGACGACTGCTCAGCCCTCAAAAAGCGTGCCGCGGAGGGCATAGACCGTATCTGCGTTGTGGAGTGTACCGACTTTGTCGCCGGAGAGAGCACCGACTTCGCCCACGCCGAGCTCCACGCGCTCGCAAAGCTTGATGAGCCGGAGAACTTCCTGTGTGCAGTAGATGTGCGCAGATGCAGGGGTAGCGGTATTCGCCCTATCCCCGCGCGTGTGGCGGAGAACGGCGAGTATAAGGCAGTTGACTACGGCGGGTACGGAGAGAC
>JAFZOA010000717.1 GCA_017550775.1 Ruminiclostridium sp.
CTATCGTGACAGAAAGCTCCTCCCCGTCGGCAAACGGGTCGTATTTCCCGCCGCCGTAGGTTATGGACATGCACTCGGTACCGTCGGTATCGGAATGCTCGATGTCAATTCTTATCGGAAGCACGCTGTCACGCCCGACAATGTTCTGGATAACAAGCTCCTCGAACGCAAGCTGTAAATTGCGTATCATAACGTGGGACAGCATATTGTCACGTCCGAACTCCCCGATGCGGGAAATGAGGCCGAGGAAGTCCGGCTCAGTCGAGGTAATCTCAAAGGAAAGCTGCTTCAGGCGCTTGATAAAGATGCGGGTCTTTTCCTTCTGAGGACTGTCGAATATCTGCTGCGGAGTGCCTTCCTCGTAGATGACCCCCTCGTCCATATAGAACACCCGGTTCGAAACGTCGTGGGCGAACTTCATCTCGTGGGTGACGATAAGCATTGTCGCCCCGTTCTGCGCCAGCGCTCTGATGACCGAAAGCACCTCCCCCACCATGGTCGGGTCGAGGGCAGAAGTCGGTTCGTCAAACAGGATTATCTCCGGGTCCATAGCGATAGTGCGGGCAATGGCGATACGCTGCTGCTGTCCGCCTGAGAGCTCCGCCGGGTAGCTCAGCGCCTTTCCCGCGAGTCCTACCGTTTCGAGCAGCTCCATTGACCGCTCATAGGCTTCCTGCTTTGTACGTTTCAGCAGCTCCGTCTGTGCCAGCATCACGTTCTCCACGATCGTAAGGTGGGAGAAAAGGTTGAAGGACTGGAACACCATTCCGATACGGCGGCGCAGGCTGTTGAAGTCATAACCCACCGCGAGAGTGTCCTCGCCGTCGAAGGTAACCGAACCCTTGTCCGGCTCTTCGAGACGGTTTATTAGGTTGAGAAGGGTGCTTTTGCCGGTGCCGGAGGGTCCGATGATCGACACCACATCCCCCGTTTTCACGGTGCAGTTCACGTCTTTCAGCGGAGTAACATCCCCGAAGCTCTTCCCGAGGTGCTCTATCACAAGCAGTTCCTTCCCCGCCGCGAACGCGGTCTGTTCACTGCGCTTTCCGCTTACACTACCGGGTTTCCCGGTAGTATCCACGCCTTTGAGCTTCCGGCTGCGGGAGTGTGTACTGAGCCTGTTCCCCGCGAGTTTCAGAAGTCCCGTCAGAATGTTCGACAGCAGGAAGTATATCAGCGCCGAGGTCATGAGCGGGAAAAACGCGTCGTAGGTGCGGCTTCTGATGATGTCCGAGACCTTGGTGAGCTCAAGTACGGAGATATACCCCGCAACGGAGGTGAGCTTCACCATGGAGACGAGCTGACCGCTGTAAACCGGGATAATGTGAGTGAGCGCCTGGGGCAGCACCACCTTCACAAAGCCGCGTACCGGTGTAAAGCCGAGGGCTTTCGCGGCGCGCGCCTGTCCCGGCGGTACAGCCTCGATACCGCTTCTGAATATCTCCGAGGCATACGCCGCGAAGTCAAGCGAGAAGCCGATGACGCAGATATACATAGCGGGCATGGCGTCGCTTGTAAACACTATGTAGTACAGCACCATGAGAAGCACGAGTATCGGTATGCCCTGGACAGCCCTCACATACACCCTTGCAAAAGCGGTGACTGCGGTATTGCCGCTCATTCTCATCCGGCATATCACCGCGCCGAGAACCGTTCCGATGACCCCCGACAATAGCGCCAGAATAAGGGTCGTGAGAAGACCGTCAAGTATCATCTTCCACCGTTCTTCCCTGATGAAGTTGACGGTGAAGCCATTCACGAGCCTGTCTATGAAGGTGGAAGCCTTTGAGACGGTAACGATCTCCGGCTCCTCTCTGACCACAATAAACATAGCCGATGCTGTTACCGGGTCGGTGATATTCAGGCGTTCAAGGCGCTCAGGAGTTATATACAGAGTATCCGCCATAAGATCGTAGTTTCCCGTGCTCAGTCCCAGGACTTCGGTCGGGTAATCCACGCACTCATAGACGGGGGTATAGCCCTCTCTCCGGCAGAAACCGTTGACGATCTCGATGAACCGCCCGGTAAGCTCGTTTCCGGAATAGTAGCTCATGGGGAACCATATTCCCGTGGTGGCAACGTGAAGAACGCCGTTCTCACCGGAAAACGTGCTGTCGAGGTGAGCGTCGCCGTCCTCGGTCATACTGCTCCATTTATCGATGATGCGATCGAGCTCACCGCTGCTCTTTATCTCCGACAGATAGCTGTTGAAGGCGGCTTTGAGCTTGTCGCCCTTCTCTGTCTTTGCCGTTCCGAAGCCGTAGAACACCTTTAAAAGCGGGGTGGTGATATACGCAATATCTTCATAGTTCTCGTTCACCGAATCCAGGAAAGTGGTATATGCGGCGACCGCATCCACTTTTCCCGCTTCAAGCGCCGCGAACATATCCGCGAAATTGTTGTAATTTACTATTTCACTGTCCGGATACATTTCCGCGGGTATCTCCGAGAGCTCGGAGCCTGTAATGCCCGCTATTCTGGTTCCGGCTGCTTTAAACTCGTCGAGCCGGCGGCTGCTCGTAAGATATGCGTAGTTTGAAGCCTTTACGATAACAGATACACTTCTGCTTTCGGCAGACTCTCCGAGATCAAGGGCATCAGCCTTGGGGTCGATATAAGCGGTAAGCTGAGGATATTTGTCGAGTATATCCTGCTTTTCCTCGGAATACACAAGAAACGCGACGGTAACGCCCTCCTCGGTAAGTCCCGCAAGCTCGTCGCGATCCGCGCTGCTGTATATCTCGTAATCGTCCCAGATACTGTCGGCGAACTCCCGGAGACCGGGGTCATCCGAAATGCCTATGATCTTTCCGTTCAGGTCGCCGTAGTCTTTCCATTCCCCGCTCCCCTGCGCCGTGTTGACTGTGCCGATAAGCTGCGGGAGCAGGATCGCCAGAATGATAAGGACAACTATAATGATCTCTGCTATAAGGATATTCCGTTCTTTGTTCTGTTTTATCATAATGCGCTCAACTCCATACACTGATCTGTTCGCCTGTGTCAGATTATTCATAATCATTACCATTTCAAGTATAGCACAAATCCACAAATCGGTCAATGATTTTCAGAACATTTGCAGCAATATTTACAGCGATTCGCATATTATGAAAACACTATCTACAACTTAAGAACATAAACGCAAATCTCACTTTTTTCGCTTAAGTTGTGAACAGAGATCATGAAAAAGGGTCAATTGAAAGCTGTCAAAAAGGGCGCAGGCAGTTTGTATGCTGCCTGCGCCGTATCTTTACATTGATTTCTCAACATCCGTATCTGTTTTTTCACTTCTGGTCACAGCCTTCATTACAGCCGGCCACAAAGCGACAATAAAGATCATAATGACCGAATTTGCGGCGAGAGATCCCCAATGCTGACCCAGAAGCTCCCTCAGCGGGGATTTGATCGTCTCGATCAGGAAGAATGTGAGAACAACTCCCGTGACTCCTGCCGCAAGAGTCTTTTTCGTGAGAACGGGTTCATATTTTATCCATGTCTTTTCCACAAAACGACCGACACAGAACGCTATCATCATACCGATATCCCCGTAGCCGTCCGTCATCATCTTCCGCGGATCCACAAGTATCTCTCCGTCAACAATATCCATAGGATACGGTTTCAGAGTTATGTAGAAAAGTGCTGCGATACCGAATATAACGCCTGCCGCGAGGAAAATGTTCTCCTTTCCGGGGTGCGCCTCAAGATAACTGAAAAGAACGGACATGAGCCATAATGTCACGATGCCGAACGTAAGCCCGACAAGCACGTCCTGCGGAGTATGTACTCCGAGATAGTTGCGGGAAAAGCCTGTCAGCGCAATGCAGATAATACAGATCACAGAGACCCAACGCATCTTCTTCCACGCGCCCACAGCAAGTCCGCCGTATATCGGCACTGCGGTAGATGTGTGTCCGCTCGGGAATGAATAGCCCGTAGCCGTAGTTATCGCGTCACCCGCGGGAAGAATCCGGCTGTCCCGTATCCACGGTCTGTAAACGCAGCAGGTCAGCTTTACGACGGCGTTCACCGCCACGCAGACATTGTACGACGCAAGCGTGTACAGCCCCTTTCTTTTATCGACGCACCAGTAGATAAAGGTGGGTACGATGATAAGGTACGTCACCGCAAAAAGCGAGATCATTTCCATAAACGGTGTCAGAGCATCGTTTATGCTGTTGCGGAAACTCTGCCAAAATAGTAAGTATTCAATATCCATAAGGTCCTCCTTTTGTATCACGACCGAATGATATCAGATATATATGAACAGAATTTACACTATTATATCATATATAAAAGAAAAAGTAAAAGACTTTGCCGGATACAACTTACTAAAAGGATACACGAGATCTGTACTTACTCTGCATAGGTAACTGCTATAAATAGAGGAGATTTATGACTGCGAGACAGAAAATAATCCCTTCTCAGAAGACCCGAGACGGGATTCGGTGTGGCCGTAGCCACTGTCTCTGTCGAACGCTTTAGATTTTTCTCCGGGCAGCGAGGAAGAAAAATACCGTCTGCCACAATGGGTAATACCACTATAGAAGTTTTTCAAAAACACTATGGTTAAGGCAACCAGCGGGTAATGACAGAGCTCCCTATCGTAAACTCTTACGATAGGGAGCTTTTTGTGTTTATCTGTTTTAAGTCAGCTAACGCCTTATTTGAAAATTGAAGGCTCCTTAGGCAACTCTATTAATACCCCGGTATCGGCTGTATCTCTATCTCTCCGTCCGTAATATAGTTCCAGTCATTGAACTCGTCAAAGAACAGCTCCACCGTGAACTTCTTCTCCGCGAGAGCATTCATTATCGCGGCACGCTCGTCGAAGGTAATTTCCGGCTCTTTCTTGGAATGGTTTATCTCTATGCCGAAGTTCGCTGTTCTCATAAGCTCGAATGCCATGTCCGTATCGCCGTTCAGTGGTTCGAGCAGCTCGTCTGCCGGCGCGTCGTCGATTATTATTATTTCGAAGTTTCCGATATTGCGCTCCGGGAAAAGCTCCGTGAGCAGGTCGGTGAAATAGCTCACGACATACGCATGAAGCTCCGACCTCGCGAATTCCTCGCGGCGGCGGGCATTATCCTGCGCTTTGGCTCTGTGCTCCGCCCAGAACGGGTCCTCGGCGGTATCGGCGGGCGGGTTTTGGTCACACCCGCCGAGGGCAAGGCACAGAAGGCACAGTGCCGCGGCTTTCGTTAAACGCTTCATTTCGCACCTCCTGCCAATCAGCCCATAGGCTGCCATGTGTAGGTATATACGGTACGGGCATAATAGCTGTATTCGATCACTATCACAATCTTTCCGGTATCTCCCTTTTCGTTCGGGAAAGTAACGGCGTACCGATCCTCCGTATCGCTTATTCTGTCCCATTCAACATCGGCACCGTCCAGATCCGTTTTGCCAACGTGGTCGTCTCTTGTCCATGTGTCGTTAAGGAACTTTTCGACCTCCGCGTCGGTCACATTGCAGCACATTCCAAGATCTTTGCTGTCGCCGGTAGCCTTGTAAGCTGACTGTGATACCGTGACATTTGCTTTTACGGTGAATGTTTCTCCCGGATTTGCCGAATTCGGAATGCCGGTAAACGAACACGTTGACGAGTCGATATTCCTGTATGCGTATGTGCCGTCCTTATTCTTGCTGTAGCTTTCGCTGTATGAGGTAAATGTACTGCCGTTAGCCGTATATTTTTCTGTTTTGGATCCTTCGATCTCAAAAGCTTCCCTTTCCGAATAGCTCTTTGTGCCGGAGAGCACCCATCTGCCGGAATATCCTCCGATAAGGTCTATCTTCTCTGTTTCGGGTCCGAAGAGCTCTTCGCCATCACTGCTTTTTCCGAAGTATTCACAGATGGTTATTTTCGGGTTTTCAAAGCTCTCAAGGTCTATATCATCCTGCGTCCATCGGAATTTATCGTCAAGCTCATCAAATTGCACCGTGACTGCGCCCTCATATTCATTGCCTGAGTAAACTTTTACAGCGTAACCTTCGGCAGTTTCATACGACGGCGAGTTTTTCGGATCCGGAAACGTGATCTCAAGCTTGCTGTCCTTAGCGTCAACTACCGGCGTATCGGGTGCATAGACAGGGTAAATTTTGTACTGGTTTTTTGAGGCGGATACCGGAACGGTGTTCGGTTCTATGATATACCAGTCCACAGGACTGATATCCTTCAGGGAAGAGCTGTCAAAATCCGGTATCATATCAGTCGAGGGCTTTCCTGTCTCAAACTCCTTCGGGTGAAGGAATATGCCGTTCTTAATATTGCTGTAATGACGGTCTTCCGTTGCCTCGACAGGCAGCAGATGATGCTCGGTATTCTCTTTGTCATACAGAAGAACAAGGGCAAACTGCTCGTCAGACGATTTTCGCTTGTTGACATTGATCTGACGAACGCGTATAACATATTCCTGACCGCTGCCCTTTACTTCTGTCGGCTCACGGGTATTGACAACTGTTTTTGGCGCAAAACCGGAATCATTCTGTCTTTCAATGGCGCTGGCATAGAAATAGGGCGCGTCTTTGGCAGCGAATGTGTAATATACAGCTTCCAATCCACTGTTGTCGATAGGGTAAACGGTTTTCAGTATGTCGGTGAATTTACCGTTCATCCACATTCTTCCGTAGGTTTTCAGAATATCGGTATAGCTTATGTCCGGATAGATCCCCCTGAGATACAGTATCAGTCCTGCGGCAGGATAGCAGCTCGTTGTATCATAAGCGGTGTGCGTGCCTTCGGGATAAGATATCGTGAGATTTCTCATGGAACTGTACTGATCGAGCGGCAGTGCGTAATCATCATAGCTGTACAATTCTACCAGTGTTTCTCTTTTCGGCAGGTCAATGATCTTTTTTTCTGTGAAATATTCGTATGCCTCATATTCTACCGCCTGAGCAAGCGCTTCGTCAAACTTGAAATTAGCCATCGGCTTGCTTACATACTTTCTCTGTATTGCATGGAAAAGCTCGTGTGTCAGAGTAAGCGGCAGAGCCTTGATATGGTCGGTAGAACCCACGTCTATAACACAATAAGGATTTCCGATGAGCTTTTCGTATGTCGTATAACCGCTTGTGCCGCCAAGATCTGTCCGGAGATCTATGCGGACAACATAATTAGGCATTTCCGCTTTAACATGGTTTTTCAGATAATCGTAAGCGGTAACGAGCGCGTCTGTTGTTTTGGCTATCGGGTAAAGGTCGTCCTGAGAAAGTCCTTCAAGTCCGTCAGCGGCGTCCTGAAGAGCCTGCTGTGCGCTCTGGCACACCGGGTCGTTTCTTTTGTACATCTCGACGTATTCGGTCAGTACCCGGTTATAATGCTTCATTATAAGACTGTCTTTTGTAAAGAAGACGCCTTTATCGTTAATGCATTTATTTATCTTGTCGGCACCATAGGCATCGCGCATTTCCTTCAGAGTTCTTTCCATGGCGCGCTTGCTCAGGTCGCTGACAACGCCCTTCTGCGCTTCATTCAGGAAGAGCCTCATAGATTTCGGATCGGCATA
>JAFZOA010000718.1 GCA_017550775.1 Ruminiclostridium sp.
ATCATAGTTGTCGGAAACTTCGCGAGCGAGCATTCCCTCGCGGCGGTGGGCTCGACCACAGCTCTTGTGAACCTTATGACCAACCTGTTCCTCGGGCTTTCCACCGGTGCGAACGTGCTCGCGTCGCACTACCTCGGCGCGGGGGACGGGAACCGTGTCAGCAAGACGGTACATACAGCCGTGCTGTTGAGCGTGATAAGCGGACTGTTCCTGACGGCGGTGGGCTGTCTGTTCGCGGACGACCTTCTGGCGCTGATGCAGACCCCGGAGGAGGTGCTCGGGCTGTCGGCGCTGTATCTGCGCATATACTTTGCGGGCATGACGGCTATGCTCATCTACAACCTCGGGAGCTCCATTCTCCGCGCAAAGGGCGACACAAAGCGCCCGCTGGTGTTCCTGACGGTATCGGGCGTTGTCAATGTGGTGCTGAATCTGCTGTTCGTGATCGTGTTTCAGATGGACGTCGCCGGCGTTGCGCTCGCGACGGTGATCTCGCAGTGTCTGTCCGCGTTCCTTATCGTGCGCTGTCTGATGAAGGAGACAGACTCATTCCGTCTGGAGCCCGGCAAGCTGAAAATGGACGGTGCCACGGTAGCGAAAATGCTGAAGATAGGTGTTCCCGCCGGCTTTCAGGGAGTCGTGTTCGCGCTGTCGAATGTGGTGATTCAGTCATCGGTGAACGGCTTCGGTTCCACAGTCATGGCGGGGAGTGCCGCCGCCGCAAGCATCGAGGGCTTTATATGGGTGTCTATGAACGCGTTCTCTCAGGGGGCGCTCACCTTCACGAGTGCCAACATCGGGGCGGGGAAGTACAGCCGCGTGAACCGTATCGCGGTGATATCCTGTGCCTGTGCGGCGACAGCCGGACTTGTTTTCGGCAATCTCGCTTACCTTCTCGGAAGGCCGCTTCTCGGCATCTATGACCCGCGTCCCGAGGTGATAGAAGCGGGACTGGTCAGAATGAGCCTTGTCTGTACGATGTACTGCACCTGCGGGCTTATGGACTGCATAGTCGGTTCGATACGCGGTATGCAGTACGCGGTCACGCCGACGATAGTGTCCATGCTCGGGGCGTGCGGACTTCGCATACTGTGGATATTCACGGGGTTCACGCTCCCGGAGTTCCACACCGAGTTCTGGCTGTTCATGTCCTACCCTGCATCGTGGATAATCACGTTTTTAGTCCACCTGATATGCTTCTTTTTCATGCGGCGAAAGCTTCCTGCCTCCGACGCGGACAGCCCTGTCGCAGTCTCACAGTGATATATCGGTAAGATCAGCCCGCCGCAGTGTTGCAGCGGGCTGAAAATGTGCATAAATATGAACGCGGCGTTAGTGGATAATTAACAAAATTTTCGGATATATTGCTTGAAATCATAGAAAGTTACAAAAATTCATTGACTTTTGCGCTATATTTGTGTATAATGTGTTTATATAGTAGTATAAGGGTAATTATGCCCTTTTGCACTGCGAAAGGAGGTGTAATATGGTAACGAACGCGATAAATACGGATCTTAAGGTGAATGCACCGGGCGGAACGAAGGCGCGCGAGACTGACGGAGGATTTTCCGATGTGCTCGGAAACGTAAGTTCGGAGAACGGACGCAGACAGCCGGGTCTTTCGGGTTCGGGCAGAAGCGATGCGGACAGAGAGTTCAGCTATACGAAGAAGGGCTCCGAAACTGTGCGCAGTTCCGAAAGCGGTACCCAAAAGGTTAGCGACCAAAGGTTCGGACAGCAGGACAGACCCGCTGTTGACGAAGTCAAGGCAGATGAGCTGCTGAGCCAGGCTGCCGAGACCGTGACAAGGACCGTTGCGGAATCGGGTGAAACTCCCACAAAGGAAGAAGCCGCCGAGATGATGAGCGACGCTCTTAAGAGCATCGTGTCGTCGAAGGAGGATAATTCCGGGAACGGAGAGGAAACCGCCGAGGTCGTTGAAGGGCTTGTCGAAGTGCTTGCGGTCGTGATCGCGGAAATGAACGGTACTGCGGGCGGCGTTCAGGATGTAGGGAATGATATCCCGGCTGACGAAACAAACGCGATACCGACAGACGAACCGGCTATCCATGTGATAACCCCGGATTCCTCGTTCCTCATGACCGAGAAGCACGTTGAAGCGGCTATGATCGCCGAGAGCGGCGCGCAGACGGAATATCCCGTACCGGAATACGCCGACGAGTTCGAGGAAATGCTCGGAACGATCCTCTACGACGATAAGAGCGAGCTTGACGACTACGGGCTGAAATTCACCGAGAACGCAAGAGAGATGTTTGCAGGACGCACGGAGTTCGACGACAGGATATTCTCCGACGGAAAGAGCCTTATCGAGAAGGTGCTCGCAAAGCTTGAAACGGAGAGTACAGAGGACGGCGTGCCGATCACGGAGATGCAGGTAGTCAAGGACACTGCGGAAATGCTGGGTCAGATCATCGAAGAGGCGAAGAAAAAGCTCAACCTCACGGATGTGAAGTACGAGCGCGTTGCGGGTGAGAACGAAGAGACAACTCCGCTCATTCAGGACACGCACATCAGACTTTCGCACGAGATGAACAGAAGCGACCGCACGGACGAGCTGGATCATATCCTAAACGGACACGAGACCGCTAAGAACAGCGGACGGTTCGACGTTTCCGACGATGACAGCGCCCCGAAGACAGAGACCTACGACGCGGTACATCTGTCGGCGCAGCTCATGGGAAGCAGGACAGAGACCGATATCCCCGTTGAAAGAATGCCGGCGGCGGAGGAAACGGCGGAGATCAGGCCTCCCGAAATACAGACCGCGGAGGAGATACTTGACCGTATCCAGAGTATGCAGGACGATCACACCGAGTTCACAATGGTGCTCAACCCCGAGAGCCTCGGACGCATCACGGTAAAGCTCGTAATGGCGGGTGAGAGAACGGCGGTGGAGATCACGGCGGAAAACCCCGAGACAAGGGCAATACTTGCGGCAAGATCCGAAAATCTCCAGACGATGCTTCGCGATAACGGCGTTGAGCTCGAACGGTATCAGGTGGTCTCCGAACAGGAGGACGCTATGTTCCGGGATCAAAGCTATGAGGGAAGCAGCAGGAACCCCTACTCACGGGACGACGGCGGGAACGGCGAAGACTCCGATGACGACAGCGACAACGGAGAAAGCTTCTACGACATTCTCGGAAATATCTGACAAAAGGAGGAAGAATAATGGCAAACACGATCGAAGGCATAGCTTCCCCGCAGAGCAACTACGAAAAGTACAAGGATATGTTCACCGATAAGCACGACCTTATCACAATGGACAACTTCTATTCGCTGCTTGTGGCGGAGATGCAGAATCAGGATCCCCTTGAGCCTACGTCAAACACCGAGTTCATTTCTCAGATGGCGAGCTTCACGGCTCTGAGCGCACAGCAGGACTCTTTTGAGGTCCAGCAGCAGAACTACGCCAACTCTCTTATCGGAAAGACAGTCACCGTATCTACGGGCGACGGCAACACCGAGACAGGCGTTGTTGCATTCGTAAAGAGCGGCGATACACCGCAGATCAATGTGAACGGCACGAATTACAATCTCAGCGCGATCGCTCAGGTTCGTGACGACAGCACGAGCGGAGCTGCGGGCATAGGCGACTACGGCGCATTCGCGGCAGGGATACTCGGAAAGACGGCTGTGGTACAGTCCATGGACGCAATGGGAAATACCTATATTGACGAGGGCAGAGTTGACTCCCTTGAGATCGAAAAAGGAAATGTCCGCGTGATAGTCAACGGCTATGCGTACGACGCAACAGACATCGTAAAGGTTAGCGAGAGCGCTGCGGCTCAGACCTCGGCACCCGACGACGACGATTACGAAGCGGCTGAAACAGCGGCGGCACCGGTAACACCCGCAGCAGCGCAGACTCCGGTACAGCCCCCCGTACAGACACCCGCGGCGACCGAGGAAGAAGCGGTAAGTACAGCCGATGTGACACGTATACCGGCGGCGGTAAGCACCGACGATGAAGACATCGAGGATTACGAAGACAACAACGATATCTATGAGCTGTTTGAATGAGCTCCGGAAAGGTAAGGGATGCAGATGCTTATAAGTGAGTATCTTGCCGGACGCAATTCGATAACCGTCTCCACCGGAAATGCCGGACAGGGATTCGCCCCCGGTAAAAAGGTGCAGGAAAACGACGGGGCGGGAAGCTTCGCGGAACAGCTCCAGACAAGTCTCGGAAAAAAGGAGCTTGAGTTTTCGGGTCACGCTATAAGGAGACTTGAAAGCAGACAGATAGATGTATCGGAGAACGACCGCATCGAGAGGCTGAACCGGGGTGTTGAGCTCGCGGCGGAGAAGGGCAGCGAAGAAAGCCTTATCCTCGTTGACAGCACGGCGTTTATCGTAAGCGTAAAGAACAATACCGTTATCACAACGGTCTCGGCAGACGATCTTAAAGGAAACGTATTCACCAACATTGATTCCGCCGTAATAGTATAAGTCGGACCGAGGGAGCGTAAGGAACGCTCACCAAGGAGACTCAGCCGTCCCGAACGACAGACGGACGGCATACGGCGGCGCAAAGAAAGGAATAACCGCTATGATGAAATCATTATATTCCGGAGTTGCCGGAATGAAAACTCATAACCAGAGAATGGACGTTATAGGCAACAATATCTCCAACGTCAATACAACAGGCTACAAGACAAGTGCAGTTACCTTCAAGGATGTATATTATCAGACCAAATCCAACGCCTCCGCCGGCGACGCTATCAACGGCGGTAAGAACCCCACCCAGGTAGGTTACGGCTCACAGCTCGGTACCATTTCGCAGGTAATGGTACAGTCCGGCTTTACATACAGCGACAGCGTTTTCGACTGTGCGCTCCAGGGCGAGGGCTTCTTCCAGGTAATGGACAATTCTGGCAACATCTACTATACCCGCGCGGGTAAGTTCTCCGTGGACAGCTACGGCAATATATGCGACCCCTCCGGAAACATGGTGCTCGGTGTTGCGGGCGACCCCACCGGCGTTGAGACCGGTATGTCCCAGCGTATCAACCTCAAAGTCCCCGCTGTTGAAAACAACGTGGCGAGCGCTACCAAGACCGTTGACGGATACGATATCGGCATCCGCGCGGACTCCTACGGCGAGGACGGCAATATCTCCTTCACTATCGTGGATTCCGACACGCCCTACGCGACAAGAACGGGCTCAAGCCTTACGATCTACATGAACCTCGACCAGGACTTCGGCGGCGAGGAATTTGAACGTATAAACAAGCTGCTTGCGGACGAATCCACGGCAGGCACGGTCACCGATACAATGAAGAGAAACGCGGTTGACAATGCCCGCAAGGAATTTGAGGCTGCGGTAAACGAAGCTATCAATCAGGGTGGTATCGGACTTCCGGACGGCGTTGTTCCGCTCCACTTCGATTTCGAGACCCTTCCGTCATACGACGATGTTCAGGCTATGCAGGCGAAGAACACTCTTACGATCTCTTACAAGACGGCGGCTACCGAGACGGCAGCTTCCCAGGAGATCAAGATGGATATCGAGGTCACAGCGGATACCGCGGGCGAGTTCGCAAACAAGTACGAGGTGGACTTCAAGCTTTCCGATTCGCAGAACACAGTCAGTGCAAAGTGGAAGGACAGCATCCTTACTGTCGTTATCCCGGCAGGCGGACAGTATTATAAGGAAGACGGCGTTACCCTCTATGACAGCCTTGAAGAGGCGATAAACGACGCTATCAAGAAGGCGGCGGGCGAGGACGACACCAGAAGACTTACCACCAAGATTTCAACGTACACCGAGACTGTTGAGACCACAACGGATCCCGATACCGGCGAAGAGACAAAGACAACCACCAAGACCGAATACACCGGCAACTTCAATCTTACGAACGCTATCGGCAGGACCACAGAGCGTCTGGGTCTCGATAACGGCCGTGACAACTTCTTCGCGGATATCGCTTCCGCACTCAGCACCGTAACTCTCACCGACGGACGTACAGCCAAGGAGCAGGCAGTGGACGACCTCGAAGTTATCCAGATCGACACCGACGGTACTATCTACGGCCGTCATGCCGTACACGGACTGCTGGTGCTCGGACGTATCGACATAGCTACCTTCGAGAACCCGACCGGTCTCGAACAGGTAGGTACGACAATGTGGAGAGAATCTCTCGCGTCCGGTCCCGCACAGGTCAAGATCGCGGGAAGCAACGGTGCCGGCGAGGTAATTCAGGGCGCGCTCGAAATGTCGAACGTTGACCTTGCGCAGGAGTTCTCGGACATGATAATCACGCAGAGAGGCTATCAGGCGAACTCGCGTATCATCACGGTATCCGATACCATGCTCGAAGAGCTCATCAACCTCAAACGTTAACCTTTATCCTTTGGGCGGCGGGGGCTTGTCCCCTGCCGCGTAAAGGCATGATACCGTGCCGGAGGATACGGCGCGGAATAAAACTTGGGTCAGGGTAAAATTATGGTTATATTGACAAAACTCAACGGCAAGGACATCATGATAAACGAGGACAGCATAGAGACCGTCACCGAAACGCCGGATACGGTCATCACTATGACCAACGGCCACAGCTACATAGTCCAGGAGTCCGTTGAGGAGATCTTCCGCAAGATAGTCGGCTTCAACCGCGCCTGCAGAGCGCGCGCGAGCAGGGAAGGTCACAGGGACGAATAGTTCTTACATTTTACGCACGATCCCGGATGCACACCGCGTGTCTTACGGAACATAGCAGGGTCGTGTTTTTCGGCGCGTATCCGGGTTTGTGCGACTTATGAATAAAGTATAAAATCAACTGGAGGGAACCTGTTTTGAATATTACGATGATCATAGGATGGGTCGTATCTATCGGACTTATCCTGTACGGCATTTTCAGCGGCGGTCAGCTTGATTGGTTCATTGATATCCCGTCTCTGATGATCACAGTCGGCGGTACATTCGGCGTACTTATCGCGATATCGCCTATGTCGCTTTTGAAGAGCGTTCCCGCGCTTTTCAAATATGCGCTCTTCCCGCCCAAGTTCAAGGCGGAGGACTATATCACACAGATCGTTGAATTTGCAAATACCGCACGAAGCAAGGGTCTTCTTGCTCTTGAAGACAGCGCGAACAAATGCGAGGATCCGTTCATGAAGCAGAGCCTCATGCTCATAGTTGACGCGAACGACTCCGCAAAGGTAAGAGAAATGCTTGAAGGCTCTCTCTCGTTCATGGAAGAACGTCACGAAGCCGGTCAGAACTTCTTCGGTAAGGGCGCGTCACTCGCCCCTGCGTTCGGTATGCTCGGTACGCTGGTCGGACTTGTAATCATGCTTCAGAACCTGGACGGCGGCGACCTCGGACCCGCTATGGCGGTTGCTCTTATCACGACGTTCTACGGTTCGTTCTTCGCAAACGTTGTATTTACACCTCTTGAAACCGCGCTTAAGAACGCGCACGCGTCGGAGGTGCTCTGTATGCAGATAGTCATCGAGGGTGTCATGGCGATAGCCGAGGGCTCTAACCCCCGAATGATAAAGGAAAAGCTCGAATTCATGCTTCCTAAGTCCGCAAAACCGAAGGAAGAGAAAAAATAACCGATATTTTTCAAAAATAATATTGCAATACCCTGCTTTTTATGGTATAATATAATACCGACTGTTTAAAGGCTTTGCTTTTTCGGACGGTATATGGAGAGAAGATATGGCAAAGAAAAAAGTCAAGGTCATACATACGGGCGTTGACGAATGGATGGCTACGTACTCGGACATGGTAACGCTGCTGATGTGCTTCTTCGTACTTCTGTACGCGGCATCCACCCCGGACGATACCAAGTTCCAGTACATATTCCAGTCCTTCAACAGCCAGGGCAAATATATCAACCCGTTCGTTCTCGAAGAGGTCAATGACGGCTCGGCAAAGTCGGACGAGGACGGAAATACCGATACCCCGCCCGCCAGCGGTGAGGGTACCACCTCCGCGGAAAACGACCAGATGGGTCTTCCGAATAACTTCGACGACCTGTTCGCATGGCTCTCGTCTGCGGCGGCATCAAGCGAATACTCTGACGCGATCGACGTTTCACAGTCCTCTTCGTCGCGTATAAACATCAGATTCAATAACTCGATAATGTTCGACGGCGACAGCGCTGTGCTCAAGGACAGCGGTAAAAAGGCGCTTAAAGAGATAATGCCCGGGCTCAAAGCCATAGGCGAATATATCAAGAGCATCAAGGTCCAGGGTCACACCGCCCAGGGTCTTTCCGCAGTCAACGACTGGGATCTGTCCTCTGCGAGAGCCTGCTCGGTGCTGAAATACATGGACTGGTCCCGCATTGTGGACAGCGATAAGTACATCGCCGAGGGCCGCGCGCAGTACGACCCGGTAGTTCCCAACGATACCGAGGCGCACAGACAGGAAAACCGTCGTGTCGAGCTCGTTATCACGAGAAACGAGATAAGCTCTGCGGACACACCGATAATCGAGGATATGTTGCTTTACGACTATGGCATCTCCAACGCGCAGACCGACTCTATCGACAGGACGAGCACGGACGGCGGCGTTTCCGACGATACGATAGCCCAGATAATCTCGGGTCTTGACTCCAAGTACTCCGGCACCCCGATTGCAGAGGTCGGCGAGGATGACGACTACATGGGTCCGTCGTTCAGCATACCGGTGTCCGAGATACCCGAGGATATACTCCAGGAGCTTCCCGCAGAGGAAGAGGAAGCCGCAGAGGAGACCGAAGCGGCTGAGGAGTGACGATAAACACCTCGAATAACGAAACTAAACAGGGAAAGAGAGGTGAAATTTGAATGGCTGAAACCCTTACGCAGGAACAGATAGACGCGCTGCTGAGCAGTGCGATGTCCGGTGAGGTGGTCGAAAGCTCAAAGGAGCCCGACGTCAAGGAATATGACTTCCGGGCACCGAAAAAGTTTACCAAAGAGCGGATCAAGATACTCGACAGTATCTTCGACAACTACGCGAGACTTCTGTCCTCGTATCTGACGGGTCTGCTGAGACTGTACTGCAAGGTAAGCCTTGCGTCTATAGAAGAGCAGAGGTATTTCGAGTTCAACAACGCGCTTCCCGACTATGTAATGATGGGAACCCTCGACCTCGGCATACACGATGATGATATAGGTACGGTGACCGCCATAGTTCAGCTTTCAAATTCACTGACATATATTCTTATAGACCGGCTTCTCGGAGGACGCGGTGAGTATAAGGACGCGGACAGAGATTTCACCGAGATAGAGGTCAGCATAATAGACAAGATAATCAACAATATGTCGGCGCTGCTCCACGATCCGTGGGAGCCTTATGTGGAGGTAAATCCGAGCGTCGTCAACATCGAGACAAACTCGCGTGTCTATTCCGCGGTGGACTATGACGATACGATGATCCTCGTAGCGCTCGAAGCCACGGTAAGCGACACAAAAACGATCATAACGATATGTATGCCCGCGCTGAGCCTTGACGAGCTTATGCAGAAGTACGTTTCCAAGTCGGTAAGAAGCACAAGGCGGTTTGATGCGGTAAGAGAACAGGAAAGACGCGACAATATCATGAGGGCGCTCAATGACACCTCGCTCAATATCGTCGCGGAGCTCGGAAAAACCTCTCTTGATGTTTCGGACGTACTTAATCTGCAGGTCGACGATATTATACCGCTTGATATGAGCATCGAAAGCAATGTGACTCTGAAGATAGGAAACAGGGTATGGTTCGACGGAAAGCTCGGCTCGTACAACCAGAACAAAGCGGTTAAGATCGAGAATGTGTTCAGAAATGAGGGTTAACGGATGTCTAATATAGAAATTTCCGAGATGGAAAAGGACGCCCTTGGCGAAGTCATGAATATAAGCATGGGAAGCGCGGCTACCGCGGTTTCCGAGCTGCTCAGCGCCAAGGTGTGGATCACGACCCCGAGGGTAGAGATCGTAAGAGCGGACGATATGCTCCAATACGACAAGCTGGAGCCTGCGGTCTGCGTTAAAATCGAATATGTAAAGGGACTTTCCGGTAACAACCTCATGGTTCTGAGACAGGACGACGTCCAGATGATCCTCAATCAGCTCATGGGCCAGCCTCTCGTGGTGACTCCGGATTTCGAGTTTGACGAGCTTAATATAAGCGCGGTGTCCGAAGTCATGAACCAGATGATGGGCGCGAGCGCCACCGCTCTGTCAGACTTCCTCGGTATTGTGGTGGATATCTCCACTCCGACACCGTACATCATGGAGAATATCGACCTTACCGAAGTCCAGGACTTCGCGGACGAGGAACAGGTCGCCGCGATATACTTCGACCTCACGATAGACGGGGTCATCAAGTCGGAGTTCTGCTCGGTGCTCACGATAGAGCTCGCGAAGTTCATCGCGCAGAAGGTGCTCGGTACAGCGG
>JAFZOA010000719.1 GCA_017550775.1 Ruminiclostridium sp.
TCATACGGGGTCTGTTCATTCCCGGAGGTCAGCAGCTCCACCGCGTATGACAGCACGCGCAGAGACTTCTCCGGGCTGTTCAGAAGCCCGAAAGCGGAATTTGTCCCGCCGACCGGCGCTGTCACCGGAATGAGCGATATCCGCCTGTGGATATACCTCTCCCTGACGGAAGCAAGATACTCCGCACCGCCGGACAGGAACGTGTTCAATACCGGAAGCCCGATCCTTTCAAGCTCGCGGACTGTTTTAAGCTCCTCCCGGGATATATCAGCGGGCTTTACGGCGGGACGGGTCTCTGTCTCACCGGCGCGTTCCGAAGCTTCCGGAGTCTCGCTCTCCGCTCTGTATGTAAGGATTTCTGTGTTGTAGCTGTAGCTTGTGCCGCCGGTGTTTACGACAGTCTCCTGCGTATTCACCGCGACATTCGTGACCCCGGAACCGCTGTTTACGGCGGTCTCGTAGGTCTTCTGCTCATTCCGGATATTTACCGTTTCTCCCGAAACTTCCGGAGACTCGCTCTCCGTCCTGTATGTTAAATTCTCTGTACTGTAATTGTAGCTTGTGTCGCCCGCGTTTATGACAGAGGTGACATCTTCCGACGGCTCCCTCACATTCACGCTGTCTCCGGATATATCTTCCTTGCTGAAAACAAGTCCGGGAAGCGTGTTGTAAGCATATCTGCCGGAATAGGCATAGCTTGCGCTCTGCTCACCGAAGAAACGCTGCGTGAGAGATGTCAGATCCACCGAAGAATACCGGTACGACCGCTTATCCTCAGTTATCTCCGAGACTGAGAGCGCGTTTTCGAGCGCCCCGGGCGAGTTGATATACGAAAGAGCCTCCGTTATCCGCGTGTAAGCGTTGCTGTCGGAAACGCGGATAAAGCTCATGCTGCGCTCTATGCGCTCCGAGACGGCAGACAGGAAATGCCCGGTAACTGTCGGGTCCTTCACCTTTCCCTCAAGTATGAGCCTGCGGACGATCATCAGCTTCAGCGTATAGCCTATCTCGCTGCGAAGGCGCTTTTCATCTTCAAGCTGTTTATTCAGAGCGTTCAGATACACAAGCGTCTCGGCACCGAACGGAAAGGCTTCCGTGCCGCTGTACTTCTCCATAACAGCCGCGGCAAACGCCCCCGCCTTTGTGAGAGCGTGAAAGCTCTGCCGCATAGGTGAGATGACGGCTATGTTTCGGGCAGTCATACGATACATTCAAACACCTCGGAAGTTCACATACCGGCCGCGAGAGGCACCTCGGTAATGCCCGTGTGCGCGATCCTGAGCGACTGCACCAGCACCGCGCTTTCAAGGGCATCGAGCGGGGAGAACTCGCGCTCGACCACGATACCGTTGGTGGCGAAGAACATTCTCACCGTTTTGCCGTCCTTATTTACGGAAATGGTGATCGCGGATATGATAGTACCGACCGTGAGCACCGAGAACGCCATGTCAGTGACCGTCGAATGAAGCGCCCGTTCGAGCACAAGAAAGTCGGGGTTCCGCTTTGGTTTTCTAAGGATAACGGGCGCGTCGTTGATACCGCCGTTGACAATAGTTTCTATCTCGACCGAGCTTGAAAGATTATATACCTTGCCGAAGCTGAACGGTATACCGTCCAGATTGACCGTAAACGAATATCCGGGTATGAAATCCGAAGCCGAAGACATTCCCATAACAACAGTTCACCGCCCTATATCTTGAATACATTTTCCGGCTCATCATTGAGCTTGCTGTTGATGCGCGATATCTCACGGCACCAGCGCCTTCTCTCCATATGGCTGAAACGCTCTATCTCGCTGTTCGGCCAGTGCATATAATAGCCGATAAACGCCATTTCCTCATAGATCTTTTCCGCCGGATATGTCACTATTCTCCGGCTTCCAGAAAATTTACGGGGATCTCTATGGGCTGACCGCAGTGCGGACATACCGACTTGTACACAGGCATCTCCATAGTGTTTATCTTGGAATAGAGATCCTGAAGGTAAGCGAGGTCAATGGTGAAAAGCCCCTCCACCACCCGGGTATCCACTGCGGGAAGCGTACCGAGGCTCTTTATGACTCTCGACAGTATGATTATGGTAAGATAGCCGGGGTTTTGCTGCACTCTCGGATCTTTGAGCGGTATGATCTCGTCGCCCGCGTTCGCAAGGCGCATCACACCCTCGCGGTGAAGATTTCCGTTAATGTCCATATACCCCTTTGGAAGAGTGAACTTAAATTCCGTTTCAAACATATAAACACCCCTGTAGAATATGATCTGATACTATTTTCGTTTCAGATCACAGACAAGTTTTTTTACGTTTCTTTCCCCGTCTACGGCGGGGAAAGAACGATATGCCTTTTGTCTGTATGTTGATCTGACATCAGTATAAACATTTACAAAATACACATAAATATTATATATCAATATAGTATATAATACAAGTTCTTTTTATAAAAAAGCATATCATTTCTCATTTTCCGACATATTCAGCACCGATTTTTTGTGCATTTGCACCAAATTTCCGTTACCTCACGGTATAAAAATGTGCCGGAGCAGTTTCTCACCGCTCCGGCAGCATCACATTTCCCGATCATTATTACAGACATGGCTTTTTTTCGTTTTCTCCCCCGCCGCAGGTGAGAGAGAAGATAAATATGTCTGTTTATTGATGTGAGATCAGTCTTGTCTGTTCTCTATATTCTTCCTTATCGTCAGTATGTTCATTCCGTCCCTGTACTCGTAACTCACCGCGTCCATGCTCTTTTTGACAATGAGTATCCCCATGCCGCCTATCGGTCTTTCCTCAACAGAGAGCGTCGTGTCCGGATCCTCCCTCGCAAGCGGGTCATACGGTCTCCCGCGGTCGATAAAGGTTATATCCGCCGTGAGCGGGTCTTCCGTAACTTCAACGCGTACAGTGGCGTCACCCGTACCCGGGCTGTAGGAATAGTTCGCGATATTCGTGAAGATCTCGTCCACCGCGACCTCTATCGACATCAGCACCCGCATATCGCAGTCGTACCCTTCAAGCAGACCGTCCACGAACTCAACGACTGTATCTGCATTTTCCGGTGCAGCTGCGATCGTCAGCTCTTTCATATCATTCTCCTCCCAGATACCGGATACAAAGCATAGTTATATCGTCTGACTGCTCCGCACCCTCGGTAAAACCTGCAACGTCCGCGATGACCATGTCACATACCGGCTCCGCTATGCCGTTCTTCTCAGACGGCACGGGAGAGCTTTCCCCGAACGACAGCAGCTTTCTGAGTCTCTCCTCGCCGTACTGCTCCTCGTTAACGTCCATTGCCTCGGTAACTCCGTCGGTGTACAGGAACAGGATATCTCCCTTTCCGAGCTGTACGGACTGCTCCTTATACTGTATGCCGTCCATTCCCGCAAGCATCAGTCCGGGTCTGAGCATAACATATCCGGCTTCCCCGTCCTTAATTAACAGCGGCGGATTGTGTCCGGCGTTCGCCACACGCACAAGCCCGGTATCAAGGTCAAGATACCCGAGCCACGCGGTCACGAACATCTCCGCTTCGTTCCCCTCGCAGAGCTTCTCGTTGGCGAGAGTAAACACCTCCGCCGGGGGAAGCCCGCTCTCGGCAAGGCTCTTGATGACAGCCTTCGCAGTCATCATGAACATCGCGCCGGGAATGCTTTTTCCCGAAACGTCGGCGATAAGAAATCCAAGCGTTCGTTCTCCGAGCATATAGAAGTCATAGAAGTCGCCGCCGACCTCCTTAGCCGCACTCATGCTCGCAAAAAGCTCAAATTCCTTATGCTCGGGGAAAGGCGGGAACACATTCGGGAGCGCGGAGCTCTGGATCGCCTTCGCCACCGCAAGATCCGCGTCGATACGCGCCGCCGCCTCTTCGATATACCCTTTCAGTCTGTCTACCGTGGCGTTGATGTCGTCGGAGAGCGTATCGAACTCGTAGGTATCGCGCACCTCGACCTTTTCCTCAAGGTTGCCCTCGGTTATCTCGGCAAGAACGCTGTTGACCTTGACGATGTTCCTGACTATAAGAAGCCGTATAAGCACCACCAGCACCGCGAACAGGATCGAGAACACTATAAGTTCAAGCAGGACTGTCGTGTTCATCATGGTGTTTATGCCCGCAATAGCCTCGCTTACGGGGTAAACTCCGATGATATAGACACCCTTGACATAGTTTACCACCACATACGAAGGAGTCCCGAACACATCAGCCTCCATGCTCACATAAGAGCATTCGTCAGATGCGTCTATGCCGATGCCGGAGCTTGAAAGGTTCTTTCCCGTGTGCTCGTTATGGAAGCTGTTCATAACAGCCATGTCCCTGTCGCACACGAGAAGATAACCGTTCTCGCCTATACGCCTGTTTGTGGCTGCGAACCGCGCCTGCTCCCTGATAGCCTCGTAATACATATCGTTGGTAAGTCCGACCTGAATGAAGCCGCTTCCGTCCGAAAAGCGTCTTCCGGCGTACTTCATAAGAACGGTCTCGTCATAGGAGACCCCTTTCACGTCCTGAACGAACTGCCGGGTCTCACCGTCAAGAAGCACAAGAAATTCAGCCGACTGGTCTCCGGAATGCATATCAAAGCCGATATACCCGGGAACCGAGGAAGCCACGATAATACCCGCGGAATCAACGATATTGATCTCAACACCGCTTCCGCCGTAATAATCGCCGAGCTTACGCGAAAGCGCATCCGGTTCTTCGATATTGGCGGTAGCGATATAATCCCCGTCAACGAACTGATCGACATACGTTATGAGCGTAAGATCCGCCATTTCGTCTATATCGTTGCTCACGTCCTCAACATTCTGCCGCACAAGCGCGGTGGTCTGTTTTTCGGAGCGCCCGGACAGCGAAAAATAAGTCATTCCCGCCGATATCACGCACGCCGCCAGAACTATCACGATGAGCCAGACGGTTATAACGACAGCTATTTTCCTTTTCCTTGGTCTCATAGATCATGATGCCTCGATATCAAGCACATCCGCCATTCCGGTAAATGTGAAGACATCCATTACGGCGGGTGTGACATTGATGATCTTAAGGCTTCCCTGCTTCTTCATCACCTTTGCGGAGGAAAGAATGACACGAAGCCCCGCCGACGCAATGTATTCAAGCTTCGCGAAGTCGTACACGAGCTCCGTCACACCGCCGATGTTGTCCTTAAGCGCCTTTTCGAGCTCCGGCGCGGAGGTGGTGCTGAGTTTGCCTTCCATTGTCAGAGTGAGCTTCGCGCCGTCCTTCTGTGTGGTCACTGTCATTTAAGTCAAT
This sequence comes from Ruminiclostridium sp., assembly GCA_017550775.1. The sequence goes on from JAFZOA010000719.1 coordinate 5,267, forward strand.
CCCTTTCTTGTTGCCGTAAGCTCTACATTTTCTTTACGATGTCGTCCTTGTCGGGAGACGAATCAAGATCGACACGACCCTTGGCGACTATCCTGCCGGTAGTTTTGCCGAATTTCACGCGGCCTCTGCCGAGAACGTTCCTCGATGTGTTCCCGAACCTTACCATACCGCCGGCTGCCGCCTCTGCCTCATCGTCCGTGATCTCACCCTCGGCGAGCTCCTCCTCTTCGATGAACTCCTCCTCGGTCCCGATTTTGTTTTCAGGTTCCTTGTTTTTCATGATAATGTCCTCCTTTTTTCGGTTTGCTATCTTTTCTTACACTCCGGAGTTGTTGTTTCCGGCAACCCGGAGCGAGCTGACAAATTTTCCCGATCCCATGTTTCGGGATCTCTGCTTTTTCGTTATGTATCTACCCTCTGCCTCTCGACAAGCTCCGCGAAGAAGCCGTTCTTCGCTATAAGCTCGTCATAGCTTCCGTCCTCGATGATTTTCCCGTTGTCGAGCACGATTATCCGGTCGCACTGCTTTATCGTGGACAGTCTGTGCGCGATCACGATACGCGTGCATTTGAGCTGTTCGAGCGAATCGGACACGGTCTTCTGCGTGATATTGTCAAGCGCCGAGGTAGCCTCGTCAAACATCAGTATCCGCGGCTTCGGAGCTATCGCACGGGCTATCATAAGGCGCTGGCGCTGACCGCCGGAGATACCGCCCTGTCCCTCGGAAATGATCGTGAACATTCCCATAGGCATCGAGCGGATATCGTCCGCAAATCCCGCCATTTCCGCCGCCTCCCATGCGTCATCGAGAGTCAGGCGCGGATTGGTTATAACGATGTTCGAGTAGATGTCTCCCGTAAACAGCTTGCCCGTCTGCATTACCGTGCCGATCCTGCGGCGAAGGGATTTGAGGTCGATGCGTTCAAGATCCTTGCCGTCATAGAACACGGCACCTCTCTGCGGCTTCTCAAAGCCGAGCATGATGCGCATGAGCGTGGACTTCCCGCAGCCGGTCTTGCCGCATATCGCGACATACTGTCCGGGGCTTATCTTGAGGGATATGCCGTCAAGAACATTCGGCATATTCTCGTTGTACGCGAAGGTGATGTTGTTGAGCTCGATGCCGCCCATAAGACGCTCGACGACCTGTTTTTCCTCGGCGACCTCGGGTTCGGTCTCGAGTATCGGCTTAGCCATATCGAGTATGGGCTTTATCTGCGCCGCCGAAAGCGTTATCCCCGCAAGCGATGTGAACGCGCCGGCTACCATGCCGTAAGCCACGTTGAACGCGTAGTACTCCGACACCGAGACCCCGCTTTTCACCGCCGCGTAGTAGATGATTATTGTGCCTATCAGCGATATCGCCGTGGTAAACACAGCGTTTACCTTTATGAACATCGGCGGGTCGTAGAGCAGCTTCGCACTCCTGGTGTAGGTATTGCTCCAGCGGGCAAAGGCTCTCTTCTCTGAGCCGGACAGCTTTATCTTCTGTATCCCGGTGATCAGTGCATACACCAGGAACGGCATGCAAAAGCTCAGCAGCTGGAAATAGTTCATGTTGAAACAGAA
>JAFZOA010000061.1 GCA_017550775.1 Ruminiclostridium sp.
ACCCCTCGGCAGGCTGAGCCTGCACGCATTCCGTATGTTACTTATCTGCAATGGACTGGCTATCTGCCTCGCAGTTCAGAGTTTTTGACAAACTTAAACGGTTCCATGCTTTTTTGCATGGAACCGTTTGTTTTGTGTTTTTGCAGAAATAAATCTTGTCTGTATGTTGAAAAGTATTGGGTCTTGCCACAATTCAGATATGTCGTCGTAAAGCGACATCACAATTATCAATTGTCAATGGTCAATTCTGCTTTGCGATAAGGTTGTTGTCGATAAGGTCTTTGTACGTCACAGTCACAAACTCCCCTGTGCGAAGCCTGCGCTTCGCGGAGAAGTATATCATGCCGTCGATCTCCGGAGCGTACGACGCGTCCCGCCCGAAGTACATCTCCGAAAGCCGGTCGTAACCCTCGCAGACCACCTCTGTCTCCGTGCCGATAAGCGCATTGAGAGCCTCGGTCATGCGTATCTCCTGCTGCTCCATGATGATCTCGGCGCGATGCTCGCGTTCTCTCTCGTCCACCTGATTCGGAAAGCCCGCCGCGGGAGTCTCATCCTCCTGCGAATACGCGAAGCAGCCGAGCCGGTCGAACTTCATGTCGTTCGCGAACTCTGCAAGCTCGGTGAACTGCGCCTCGGTCTCGCCCGGGAACCCGGTGATGAAGGTCGTGCGAAGTGTAAGTCCCGGTATCCGCTCACGAAGCTTTTTTACCAGCGCGGTAAGGCTTTCTCTGTCGCCGCCGCGCCCCATGTCCCTCAGTATCTCCGCGTTGCAGTGCTGGAGCGGTAAGTCTATGTACTTGCAGATCTTCGGCTCCGACGCGATAAGGTCGATAAGCTCGTCCGTCATGCGCTCGGGGTAGCAGTAAAGCAGCCTTATCCACTTCACGTCCAGCTTCGCAAGCTTCCGCAGAAGCTCCGGCAGCGCCAGCCGCCCGTAAAGATCCTCGCCGTAGCGCGTCGTGTCCTGCGCCACAAGTATAAGCTCCTTTACGCCGCCGGACACGAGCTTTTCCGCCTCGGCGGTTATGTTCTCAATTGTGCGGCTCCTGAACCGACCGCGTATCTGCGGTATCGCACAGTAGGTGCAGCAGTTGTCGCACCCGTCCGCAATGCGCAGGTAAGCGTAGTGCGGCAGAGTAGCCTGTGCGCGCTCGCCCTCCATGTTGTGCGCGGAGAGCTCGCCGAAGTCGATCACCCTCTCCCCCGCGAGAACGCGTTCGATCGTCTCAACTATCGCGTCGTTTCGTCCGAGCCCGAGAACCGCGTCGATCTCGGGGAACTCCTCGTCCATCTGCTGCTGATAGCGCTGGGCGAGACAACCGGTAACGATGATCTTCTTGTTGATACCGTCGTTCTTGCGGTTGATCGCCTCCATGATCTCCTCGATAGCCTCTTCCTTGGCGCTTGTAATGAAGCCGCAGGTGTTTATCACCACCACGTCCGCAAGCCCCGCCTCGGGAACGATCTTATAGCCCGCGTCGGCGATCTTCGCGAGCATAAGCTCTGCGTCGCACTGGTTTTTCGGGCACCCGAGGGATACCATTCCGACTTTAGTTTTTTCAGACATTCAATTCACGCTCCGATATATATTTCTCCGCCTTGCACAGCAGGTCTCTGTCCTCCGGGAAGTTGAGCAGCCGCAGCGCGTCGGGATATGACAGCAGCCAGTCGTCGGTTATCTCGTCCTCCTGAATGGTGGGTTCCCGGTAATCATAGTGACCTATGAAGAACACGCTTGCCTTGACGGTGTATTCCTTGGTAAGGTAGGTGTATTCCTCGCGGAAGTCGCCGTACTGCTCAAAGGTAAGCCCGGTCTCCTCGTACACCTCTCTGTCGGCGGTCTCGGCTTCCGACTCGCCGTAGTCGATATGCCCCTTGGGAAAGCCGATATGACCGCTTTCGTTGCGGATAAGCAGGTACTTTCTCATGCCGTCCTTTTCGGTGAACATTACCGCGCCGCAGGTACGCTCGAACTTCGGGTACAGAATATCCCCCTCCTGATACAGTGTGCCGAGCTCATGGATAATGTTGCACTCATAGCAGATAGACGCGCCGTAGAACTCCGGACGCACCATTATGAGTATCTCCGAACCGCCGCGGTCGATCACGGCGCAGGTCTTTGCCGGGAAAGTGCCTATCTCGTTCGGCTCGAAACCGATGACATATGCGAGGTTTTGTTCATATTCTCCGATATAGGTGTTTCCGACCCGCTTTTGCAGTGTGACGGTAACAAGCTTCCCGTAAAGCTTATGATCCTTTCTTGGATGCGCCATGTGTATTCCTCCGTATCAGATTTTTCCCCTTGATGTGTGGGAATTTTCAGACAGTAAGTATCCCCTTGTCGAGCATTCTCTGCGCCGCAAGGATAATCCCCATTCTTCCGCTGTCGTAGGTTATCCCGCCCTGGAGCCATACCGCGAACGGGTCTCTGAGCGGCGCGTCTGCGGAGAGCTCTATCGACGCGCCCATTGTGAACGCGCCCGCCGCCATGATGACCTTGCTGTCATAGCCCGGCATATCCCACGGCTCAGGCGTAACGAAGCAGTCCACCGGGATTCCGGACTGTATGCCCTCGCAGAAAGCCACGAGTGCTTCCGGTGTCCCGAGCTTTATGGCGGTGATGATGTCGGTGCGGTATTCGTTGAAGTACGGGAACGCCTCAAATCCAAGCAGCCCGAAGAACGCCGAAGCGAATGTTGCGGTCTTTACCGCATTCTTCACGGTCTCCGGGGCATAGAACAGCCCGAGGAAAAGCTCGCGGTTCACGTCGAGCGTACACCCGACCTCCTTGCCCGTACCCACCGTGGTAAGGCGGTAAGCGCAGAGCTCGATGAGGTCTTTCTTTCCGGCGATATATCCCCCTGTCGGAGCGATACCGCCGCCAAGATTTTTGATGAGCGAGCCGATTATGAGATCCGCGCCCACGTCACAGGGCTCGACGCGCTCCACCAGCTCACCGTAGCAGTTGTCCACTATCACGATAGCGTTCGGGTTGACGCGCTTCACCTCGTCGATCATCTCCCCTATCTCGGAGACGGTTATGGACGGGCGCAGGCTGTACCCGCGCGAACGCTGTATGTACGCGACCTTGCAGGCGCGCGCCTTCATCTGTATCTGACCATAGTTCACCCTTCCGTCGGGCGTAAGGTCGATCTGATCGTACTTTACCCCGAATTCGGACAGCGACCCGCCGTGCTTTCCGAAGATGACCTCGCTCAGCGTGTCGTAGGGCCTCCCCGTGAGCGAGAGCATCAGGTCGCCCGGTCGGAGGATCCCGAACAGGGCGGTGGAGATAGCGTGTGTGCCGTTGACGAAGTTGCTGCGGACGAGCGCGTCCTCTGCGCCGAGAACCTGCGCCACCACCTCGTCGAGCTTGTCTCTGCCCGCGTCGCCGTAGCCGTAGCCGGTGGTGCCTTTAAGGTGCAGCTCCCCGACCTTGTTGTCAATGAACGCTTTGAGCACCTTCTCGCCGTTGCAGCGGGCGGTGTGGTCTATCCGTGAGAACGCCTCGGCGGCGAGCGTTTCCGCCTTCTGCGCCGTGTGTTCCAACCGTTTATCTACATTAAAAAACATAAAGTTCCCCCAAGATTAAAAAATCGTGCTTGTCTGCGCGGCTTTATTTTGCGTATTGTGACATTTCAAAGACCCGACCCGTTTTTGTGAATCCTGCCGACTCATAAAACCCGGTCAGCTCTTCCTCGCATATTATAAAGGTACGGTCACCGCGCGCCGTCTCGTCCGTGCAGATATAGTGCAGCAGAGCGTGGGCGAGACCCCTTCCCCGGCATTCCGGCTTAACGCAGACGTAGGACAGGTAGGTGACCCCCTCCGAGGAATACATCTTTATCGCGCAGGCGCTGTTTTCGAGGGTATAAACCTCCGAAATGCCGTGCCGGAGCATATAACTTGTATCAGTGTACCACTTCTCGAAGTCAATGTCAAACGCACTGCTTACAATTTCGTATATCTGTATGAGAGACGAGTTTGTTTTCACCGCTTCTTTGTCGTATTCCACAGGCTTTTTGACATCGTTTGCCCATTCCATGAGACAAAGCTCCTCAGCCTGTTCCGCAAGTCCGAGACGACCGCAAAGCGAGTCCGGCATCAGAACCCGCGCGAAGCTCTGTCCCGACAGGAACATGGTAAGCTCCTCCGCCGCCTCGTCCGAAAGTTCGCCGGTCTGTGCCGCCACAGCGTCGTTGTAGTACGCGCAGATCACCGCGGAGCCGTCCTGCACCCAGAAGCTGCAAAAGTAATATTCAAACCCGTACCCCTCGGCATAAGCGCGTATCTTCCCGGCGAATATGTCGGCGGTATTTCCGAGCGCACGGTACAGCTCTTCCTTGTTATCCACAAGTCTTATCACAGTACGGCTATCCTTTCCAGTACGGCTTTCGCGGTCTCATACACCGCCGTCACGTCTTCCTTCTTCATCACACAGGCGGGCGAGTGCAGATACCTTGTCGGCACGGAAAGCGCCATTGTGCGCACCCCGCCTATCGCCTTGTGTATCGCGCCGCTGTCGTTGCCGCCCGCTATCACGGTCTTGGTCTGGTTCTTTATCCCGAGGCTGTCGGCGGTATCTCGCGCAAGTCTGTAAAGCTCGCGGTCGTAAATTGTGGATCTGTCCATGAACGATACCACTACCCCCTCGCCCAGCCTGCACACAGTTTTTTCTCCCTCTGTGCCGGCTATGTCGCAGGCTGTGGTGGTCTCAAGTATCACCGCGATATCCGGCTTCACGTTGTACGCCGCGCAGGCCGCACCTCTCGTGCCGATCTCCTCCTGCACCGTGAACACGAACCATGTGTCATAGGCGAGCTCGCCGTTCAGCATGGAGAGAAGCATAGCGCAGCCGGCCCTGTCGTCGAGCGCCTTGCTCTTTATGAAGCCCTCGCCGAACCCGGTATAGCTCCCCGTGAAGTAGAAGAAGTCTCCCTGCCGGACGTACTTCTTCGCCTCGTCCGCATCCTGCGCACCGATATCTATCGCGAGGTCTTCGATCTTCGGCTGCTTGTCCTTCTCGTCGGAGGACAGGTGGTGGAGCGCCTTTGCCGCTATCACACCCGTAACTCCGTCACGGGACACGACTCTCCGCCCGAACACAACGGCGGGTGAGATACCGCCCACCGGTGCGAATTTCAGCCGTCCGTCATCGGCGATATCGGTCACGATGAAGCCCACCTCGTCCATGTGGGCGCAGTACATGATCTTATTCTTCGGCACTTCCCTGCCCTTCTTAAAGACGATGAGGTTGCCGATGCTGTCGGTCGAGACCTCACAGCCGACGGGGATATGCTGCTTTATGAATTCGCGGATGTCGCCCTCGTCGCCGCTTGTCCCGCAGAGCTTTGAGAGCTGCTCTATGAGCTCAAACAGTTCAGACATCAGCCTCACCTCCCGTCAGGAACGCCGCCGTGAGACGGCTCACCGCTTCGATATCCGCCGTATCGACAACCTCGACCGGCGTGTGCATATACTTTATCGGTATGGAGACAAGCCCCGTGCGTATGCCGCCGTGGGAGACGGAGATATCGTCCGCGTCGGTGCCTGTGGAGCGCCCCATTACCTCGGACTGGTGCGGTATGTTCTTGTCGGCGGCGAGCTTTTTCAGCTCCTCCGTTATCCCGCGGTCGAGCACGGGCGAAATGCCGATCATAGCACCCTTCCCCATTTTCCCGCAGTCCTGCTTTTTGTCGTCGGAGGTATGCGCGAAGCTCACATCGAACGCGAGCGCCATGTCAGCGCGGCTGTTGTAAGCGGCAATGACAGCGCCCCGGCTTCCGACCTCCTCCTGTGACGCGAACAGGACCTCTATGTTATACGGCAGGTCTTTCCCCTTTACAAGCTCCAGCGCGCGCAGCACCACAGCCACACCTGCGCGGTCGTCGATAGCCTTTGCAGTGACGCGTGTTCCGCAGAGCTTCACGAGCTCGTTTTCTATCGTGACCCGGTCGCCCTGAGAGACGACCTTTTCCGCAGCTTCCCGGTCGGTGAAGCCCGCGTCGATCGCGATATCCTCGGTTTTCATGGTCTTGGAGCTGTCGGAGGCGACGTGCGGCGGGAGCGTGCAGATCACGCCGGTGATACCGCCGCTTTCCGTATGCACGGTCACAGTCTGTGCCGCGTACAGCCGCCTGTCGGTGCCGCCGCAGTTTCCAACGCGCAGGAACCCGTCCTCGTCGATGTAGGTCACGATGAAGCCGATCTCGTCGATGTGCGCTTCGAGCATGACCGTAGGCTTGCCGTTGTCCGGGTCGCCGATATATCCGTGAACGCAGCCGAACCGGTCTGTCGCGGCATCCGGCGCGTACTCCGCAAGCAGCTCCCGTGCAGTATCGGCAGCGTTATCCTCTGCGCCGGACACACCGGTCGCCGCGCAGAGCTTTTCAAGTAATTCCGTCATTTTTATTCCGCCTTTTTTAGTCCGACGCAGTTTTGCGGCAGGTCATAGAACTTTCCCGAAGTTGAGACCAAACCGCAGACAATATGGACTATTCTTTGTAATGAGCGGTATTTCTCTAATGCCGCCATAGTATCGTTACTATTATAACATAGCATTTCCCGATTTGCAAGCATAATAACGCTTATTTTTCGGAAGTCTGTACTGCGATAGGGCGGGAACTCACGCTATATGAGCAACGGGAACGAGTGCCGCTTCACGGAACATTTAGCTGTTTTTCACAATTTTTACAATCCCGGAGCCTGTCAACCTCTTGAAAAAGCAACAAAACCGTGATATAATATATTAATGCCTATATATGAAAGAAGGGATATTCGATGAAGGATTACAGACAATTCCTGATCGATACACATAACAATGAAAAGCTTGCCGGGGATATCAGAAACGAGATGACCAAGCTCTCCAGGATGTACCGCGACAAGACGGAGAGGGAGCTTCTTACCATAGCCGCGAAGGCTCACGGCTACAGCTTCAATGTTATCGACGTAATGAACACCAAGGTCGTGCTCGATCTGCATAAAAAGTAACATAGGACCGAGATCCCCCTGCTGCCTTGCAGGGGGACTTTTTTGTCCCTCACCTGCCGCAAAAATGAGCGCTCCCCGGTATAAACCCCGAATTTATGGTAAAAATACTACCAAAGGCAGTCAGCCGAAGAAAGGACTAAGGAATATGAAAAAAGCAAGATTTACAAACGGAGTTCAGGGCAAGGGCTTTGCGGCGGCGCTCGTCCTGAGTATCTGTGCGGTCGGACTATCTACCTATGCCGCATATCGGGGAGCAGCGGGAAGCATCGACAAGGACGAGGTCGAGGTATATGACGACAACGTGTTCGTATTCACCGAGCCTGCCGAGACCGTGAATGCCGAACAGACCGGTATCCCGAAGGAAAGCGCGGTCGTGCTTACCGAAGAGGAGGAGGTGACCGTCGAGCCCGTCTCCGTTGACGAAGCGGGGCTGGTGTTCAAGGCTCCCAAGACCATGCCGGTAGCGGGCGCGAGCGTCATCAATCCGTACAGCGGCGGCGAGCTTGTCAAGAGTGAGACCCTCGGCGTCTGGAAGACCCATGACGGAGCCGACCTTGCCGCGCCGGTGGGAACGGCGGTGTCGGCGATGATGAAGGGTGTTGTGAGCGAGGTGAAGAACGACCCGCTCTGGGGTATCTGCGTCGTGATCGACCACGGCGACGGCGTTATCGGGCATTACTGCGGGCTTGCCGAGAATGTCGCGGTCAAGGCGGGTCAGGAGGTGTCCATGGGCGAGATAATCGGTCAGGTCGGAGAGACTGCCGACGCGGAGTGCAAGCTTGAACCTCACCTTCACTTCGGGGTAACGGTCGGCGGCGCGTGGACCGACCCGATAAAGTTCATTGAGGACTGAGTTTTCGGTTTTACAGTTCCGGAGTATATACGTTTCCGAGGTCTGTTCCCCGTTTACGACGGGGGACAGACTTTTTTCGCGGAAGCTGTCGAAACGCGGAGAGAAAAAATCTCCGCTGCGGCGGGATACGACATGATCGGCGCGGGATTAGTGGTATATTATAAGGGTACCTCTAAAAACCGCTTTGAAAAGAGAAAATGAGATAATTGTGCCAAATGCAAGGAAAGGCTCCGAAAGCTTGCTGGCGCAAGGTGAGGTGACTTGACGAAGCAGTTGGTGCAATTAGCTCTTTTTCTCTCAAATGGGTTTTTAGAGGTTCCCATAACTCGGACGACCATACTCGTGGTCCTTACCGGCAGGAAACAGCAAAAAGACCGTTACGGAGGTTTTTATGGGTGTAGAGATACGATACGACGCGGGAGATATCACCGCGGTGATATCCGGCGAGATAGACCACCATGCCGCCGCCGATATGCGAATTGCCATAGACGGTGAGCTTGAACGCAGTATGCCCGGGACGCTCACATTCGACATGAGCGGGGTGACGTTCATGGACAGCTCCGGCGTGGGGCTTGTGCTCGGGCGGGCGAGGACGCTTAACCAGTGGGGCGGGAAGGTGCGCATCGCCGCCCCGTCCGAACGAGCGGAGAAGATACTCAAGCTGTCGGGGCTCGGCGGACTCATAGTGCGCGGCGGAACAAGAAAGGGGGATAAAGCGTGAAAACAGAGACCAACCGTATGAAGATCACCATTCCGGGCTACTCGAAGAACGAGGGGCTCGCAAGAATGTGCGCGGCGGCATTCGCGGCGCAGCTCGACCCGACGGTCGAGGAGATCAGCGACATAAAGGCGGCGGTGTCCGAGGCGGTGACGAACTGCATAGTCCACGGCTACCGCGACTCTATCGGCGACATAGACATGGTGATGAAGATAATAGGCGAGGACACGCTTTACATACGCATAACCGACAGGGGCGTCGGGATAGAGGACATAGAGCAGGCGATGCAGCCAATGTTCACTACCGCGCCGGAGGGTGAGCGTGCCGGGCTTGGCTTTGCGGTAATGGAGAGCTTCACGGACACACTGAAAGTCCGGAGCAGGCCCGGGAAAGGTACGGCTGTGACAATGACAAAGGCGCTTCGGCGCAGAGGGCGGAATGGATAGGATCACGGACGAATTTGCCGAGCGGAACATGGGGCTTGTCCACTCGCTCGCCAACCGGTTCAGGGGGAGAGGCATAGAGTACGAGGAGCTTGTCTCGGCGGGCTGTATGGGGCTGGTGAAGGCGGCGCGCGGGTTTGACGAAGGAAGAGGGCTCTGCTTCTCTACGTATGCGGTGCCGGTGATACTCGGGGAGATAAAGCGGCTGTTCAGGGACGGCGGGACGGTGAAGGTGAGCAGGACGATAAAGGAGCTCTCGCTCAGGATAGCGGCGTACCGCGAGAAATGCACCGGTCACGACCCGACGATAGCGGAGATCGCGGACAGCCTCGGTGAAAGCGTAGAGAGCGTTACCGAGGCGATAGCCGCTTCCCGTCCCGTATTGTCGCTTACCGGCGGAGATGAGGAGGGCGCGGAGTTTGACGTGCCGGTGGAGCCGCCGCAGCTCAAAGCCGCGGAGCTGATAGCTCTGAACCAGTGCCTTGACACGCTCGGTGCGCAGGACAGGCGGCTGATCTACATTCGCTACCGGCTGGAAAAGACCCAGGCGGAGACGGGCAGGATACTCGGTATGACGCAGGTGCAGGTCTCGCGCCGGGAGAAGAAGATACTCGAAGATCTGAGGGAAATGCTGGTATAAACCCGAAAACCGCAAAGAGGTAAACGTTTTCAGACAATTTGCACGAAAAGCGTGCAGGTAAACTGAAATATCTCACAAATCGTGTTTCGCGCGGGCGTTTGAAAGCGCTGTTCTATTGACAGCACAGGGAAAATATGCTATACTTATTAGTGTG
>JAFZOA010000720.1 GCA_017550775.1 Ruminiclostridium sp.
CCTTCCCCGAATAATAAACAAACAAATCCGAGCCGTTATGCTTCGGATTTGTCTGTCTTGGCTCCTGTTACTGGACTTGAATTGACCTTTGCGCTTTTTGCGTTTTCAGGCATATTCAAGAGAAATCGCTTATAATGCGGCTTCGCGGCATCTCAACTTTTGTAGCTTGTGGTCATTTGACGTATGTATTTGTAACAATAACGACCAAATAACGACCAAGATTAGGCGCACATCTGTCAAACATCAACACCATACTTTGGAGGATTTTCAGATGAACAGCATAATAAACAAGCTCTACCATTCATTGCCGAAATAACATTTAAGAAAAAAGACGGCTCAAACGCCGCCATTAAGCCAAATGTCAAATCCCCCTGCAATAATAAGATTTGCACATTAGGAGGAAAAAGCAATGAAATCTATACTGGAAAAACTATACTATGGAGAAATCAGTCCTTGCTCAGAGCCTACCCCAACAACGGAGTGCTACTTGAAAGCTAAAGATGAAGTTGATCGTTTCAAAGAAGAACTTGTAGAGAAGTATCCAAAATGCGGCGAACTACTTGAAAGCTATACGGACGCTATTCATGTCACAGCAGCTTGCGAGGGTTTGCAGGACTTTGAGAGAGGAGTAAGCCTTGGAGCGCTTCTTATGTTTGAAATACTGACTACTGAGTAACACAGTTACTACATTTATATAGCATCTCGATTATTACAGTGTCTACTCATGGCATATACGGTGTCTGCCTGATAAATTGCGTTTGCTTTCGGATGATATTTTGGCGGAGCGGTAATACTCAATGCCGATTATACGTGCAACATAGATTAGATGAACCCTTATAATCGAGCAGTACTGCGCCAAAATTGTCGCAAATTTGCACAAATATTATATTTTTTATTTGTATAAATTGGAGAATATTCGGATTTATTCCCCAAAATGAAGAATTTTCTTGTAACTGAAATATTGGGTGTGTTATAATAAAATGGTATAATTGTTTGTAAGAGTTGAAAAGCATATTATATTTCATCTGATTTTCACATAAGGGGGCTTGACAAAGAAGCTCACACATGACATATTCGCAACTCAACGCAACGCGGTAGTTGCGCTCTTTTGTCAGACCCAAAAAAGAATTATACATAATAATACGCTCGTCCCCGCTGTGTTATATATGACAGCGGGACGGGCTTTTTTGCATTCCCCAAAAGTGAATTGATTAACTTGACGATACGGCGAACAACGAAAAAATGAAGAGTTTAACATCTTCCACAAATCAGGTTTTGGCAGAGGAGTGATATTGTGCCGTCTAAATCTATACTTGAAATGAACGAACGGGAGAGAAAGCGTAACAGCTTTGCGGGAAAGACCGTGCGCGCTATCATATCGCTGTCTTTGATAATAAGCGCTGCAGCAGGCTTGTTCGCTTATTATCTGTACTACTGCTCATTGGATTTCTCGTACAGAGCAAACTCGTGGCGTGATGCAAGGATAATTGCTCAGACGCTTGATCTTGATGAAATACACAGGCAGGCGGAGATCGTTTCCGGAGTATATGACTCCCTTACAGAAGAAGAACGAAACGGCGACGAGGGAATTATGCTCGGAAAATACGAAGCGGTGTTCAGCCCGTCCTACAATAAACAGCTCGAAGACCTCAGAAAACTCGTGGCGGCAAGCGGCGATAAGGAGACATACATTGCATTTCTTGATATCGAAAGCGGTCGAATGGTGTATCTGACAGACGCCAATACCGGAGAAAAATATTGTCCTCCCGGTTACTGGGATGTATGTTTCCCGGATGAGATAGATTCATTTATTGATGGAAAAGTAATTCATTGGTTCGACCGGCTTTACGGCGACGAAAAGCTTCCGGCTATCACTTACTTAATGGATAAGTACGGGTTTCGTTCTTGTGCCGCAGAAAAGCTGTTTGATATAGGGAAATACCCGGTATTTGTATTCTGTGAGCAGAATATGAACAAGGCTATAAATACAAGCGTTTTATTCATTATCCAATACGCTCTGCTGTTTATGATCTCATCTGTCGTACAGATAAGGATAAGCAGAAAACAAATGGAGATCTCCGCCAAAGAAAACGGTATGAGCTACGCGCTGATAAGCGGTATTCAGAAAATAAAGCTTTCCGGCGCGGAAAAGCGCTTCTTTACACGGTGGCTCGATATCTACTCCGACGGAGCCGAGCTTGTCTACGCTCCTCCGACATTTATCCGGATAAACAGTGTTATCACTACCGCGATAGGTCTTTTCTCCACTATCATTCTCTATTGGCTTGCGGTAAACAGCGGCATAGACCAGTCGAATTATATGGCGTTCAACGCCGCTTACGGTATGGTAATGGGCTCATTCACGGCGCTGTCGGGCATGGCACTGAATGTGGGCAAGATAAGACCTATACTTGAAATGGCGGAGCCTATCCTCAGCGCCGAGCCGGAGGTTTCCGAAAAGCGGGAGACAGTCACTAAGCTTTCCGGCAGCATCGAGCTTGACAACGTATATTTCCGTTACAGCGAAAATATGCCCTATGTAGTAAAAAACCTTTCTTTGAAAATAAGCTCCGGCGAGTATGTCGCTATAGTCGGCAAAACGGGCTGCGGCAAATCCACTCTCATGCGACTGCTGCTCGGCTTTGAAAAGCCGGAAAAGGGTGCGGTATATTATGACAGCAAGGATATAAACAGCCTTGACCTCGGTTCTCTCAGAAGAAAGATCGGCACGGTAATGCAGAGCGGCGGGCTGTTTCAGGGCGACATTTACTCAAATATAGTTATATCCGCGCCGCAGCTTACTCTCGACGATGCGTGGGAAGCGGCGGAAAAAGCCGGTATAGCCGACGATATAAGGGATATGCCAATGGGTATGCACACACTTATCTCGGAAGGTCAGGGCGGCATATCCGGAGGACAGAAGCAGCGTCTTATGATAGCGCGTGCTATCGCTCCGAAGCCTAAGATACTTATCTTTGATGAAGCTACAAGCGCTCTTGACAACAAAACGCAGAAGCAGGTAAGCGAGGCTCTGGATGTTTTGGGCTGCACGCGAATAGTGGTAGCGCACCGGCTCTCGACGATACGAAACTGTGACAGGATACTCGTACTTGATAAAGGCAGTATCATAGAAGAAGGAAGCTACGACGAGCTTATCGAAAAAGGCGGACTTTTTGCGGAGCTTGTCGAAAGACAAAGACTTGACACATGATCTTGGAAAGGAAAAAATATATGACTTATGTTTTAAGTAAAAGGTACGCTCTGCGTGGGTGGAGCAACAGACTCGGCGGTCTGTATGACACGGAGACAAAAAAGACACGTTTCATCGACAAGAACTATTATCTTCTGCTGATGAAGTGTGACGCGGCACACGATATCGACGTTGACAGCCTGCACGAATATATGAAGGAGTTTATTTCGGACTTTGAGAAAAACGGGATAATACATAAAGCGGGATTCCTTGAATTTTTAAGTCCCGAACAGGAATATAAGCAATATCCCGCGGAATACAAGGAATCCGTACACTGGTCGATAACCGGTGCCTGCAACTTTAAATGCCGCCACTGCTTCATGTCCACGCCTCACGCAAAGCACGGTGCACCCACACATGAGCAGATAATAAAGATAGCGGACAGCCTTGCGGAATGCGGGATCCATAACGTCGGGCTGACCGGCGGAGAACCGCTTATATGCGACGATTTTCTCGATATAATTTCCGCACTGTCGGAACGCGATATATTGGTAACGACTATCTACACAAACGGCTGGCTCGTGGACGAAAAGCTCCTTGATGAGATTGAAAAGCGGGGACAGCACCCGGCGTTCCAGTTAAGCTTTGACGGTATCGGTATGCACGATTTCCTGCGCGGAGTGCCGGGAGCCGAGGAAAAAGCCATAGCTGCAATTAAGCTTCTGAGAAAACGCGGTATCGGAGTATCGGTCTCTATGTGTGTTCACAAGAAGAATGCCGATACACTCAGGAAAACGATAAAAATGCTTGCGGAACTCGGCGTTTCGAGTATAAAAGTCGGCTCAATGATGAGCCTTGGCGAATGGGCGCAGCCCGAGGTCGCGGATCTACAGCTTTCAAGTCAGGAAAATCTTGAGATGATCGAGCGTTATATCCCGCAGTATTTCGAGGATAACGCGCCTCTCTCGATAATGATGTCCGGCGCTTTCATGTACACACCCGGAGATGACGAGTGGAATATCTACTACCGACGCGAATGTCCGGCGGAAAAGGAAGCTAAAGCTCCGGTATGCGGTGTGCTGCTCGATAATTTCTACATCGGTGCCGACGGCATTGTAGCTCCGTGCATGGGTATGTGTGACTGCGGATATGCCGTGAACTTCCCGAACCTTTTCAAGACCCCGCTAAAAGAGATCATCGGGCTTAACTCCGATTTCAACAGGCTGTGCCATACGACGGTAGCGGAGACACGCGATAAGAGCGGCAAATGCCGTGACTGCAAGTACATAGACCGTTGTGCCGGCGGCTGCCGCAACGCGGCGATAATGACAAGCGACAATTATTACGCGCCGGACGAGGAAAACTGCTATTTCTTTGAGAACGGCTGGGAAGAACGTATTACCGCCGCCGCGCAGCCTGCTTTTGAAGAATATATCAAGCGCTGTCCTCCGAAGAAAAAGGAAACAGCGGAGAAAAGCAAGGAGCAGGTCAATGAATGTCCGTAAAAAGACATTTAAATAATAAATAATTCAAAAAGGAGGACATTATTATGTCAAAAGAAACCGCAAAGAAGCTCATAGCAGAGCTTCAGACAAACGAAGAACTTAAAGCAAAGGTTAGTGATGTCACAAACCCCGTTGAACTCACAAAGATCGCTGTTGATGCGGGATATGACGTAACGCTCGACGAGCTTATCGAAGCCGATAAGGAGTACAGGAAAGAACTGGCGGAAAACACCGGAAAAAAACTGTCTATTAACGAACTCGAAAGCGCGGCTGGGGGTTCACAATGGAACGGAGAGGATAATCCCGAAGGTCACAAGGTTGGGTGTGAATCAAACTGGCGAATTTGGGGAAAGTGGAACGGAGAGGATGATCCCGAAGGTCACAAGGTTGGGTGTGAATCAAACTGGCGAATTTGGGGAAAGGGCTAATCAAACACTGCCCTATGGGAAATGATAAAATAAAACCGGCAAAGCGTCCGATCGGTCTATCCGAAAGTCAATAAAAGGAGATAATCATTAGGTCTAAGGAAGTCGCAAAGAAGCTTATTTCCGAGCTTCAGACAAACGAAGAGATCAAAGCAAAGGTAGAGGGTATCACAAAGCCCGAAGAACTCGTGAAGAAAGCAGCCGAGGCGGGCTATGATGTGACTGCCGATGAGCTTATCGAAGCCGAGAAGGAGTTCAGAAAGGAACTCGCAGAAAAGAACGACGCCCAGGCAAAAAAAATTTCCCTTGATGATCTCGATTCTGTGGCGGGTGGCACATGTTGGGAGGGCGAAGATGCGCCGGACGGGCATGAAATGGGCTGCAATGTGTGCTATCATTATTACGATTACAGTAAAGAGACCGGTAACTGGTGTAAAAATAAATATTTTTGCATTACGGGAAACATTAACAAGGCCTTAGTATGTTACCAAGCCGGGAGAGAAATAGAACTGGGTTAAAGCGTGTTCATTTTGTTTCTGCTGCGGTTATCGGTAAGAGACACACAGAGAAACTATATCTGGCGGTGGGGCTTCGGCTCCGCCCCGCCGGAAAAAGGAGGGAAAATATTTGTCTAAAGAAACCGCAAAAAATCTCATAACCGAACTTCAGACAAACAAAGAACTCAAAGCAAAGGTAGAGGGTATCACAGACCCCGCCGAGCTTGTAAAGAAGGCTGTCGAAGCAGGCTATGATGTAACTGTTGACGAGCTTATAGAAGCCGAAAAGGAGTTCAGGAAGGAGACCGCCGAGAAGAACGACGTTCAGGCAAAAAAATTATCCGTGGACGAGCTTGATGCCGTGGCAGGCGGATCAGTATGGCGTGATGAAGAAGCGTCCGATGGACATGAGCTCGGTTGTATTATATGCTATCACGACTATAATTATCAGAAAGAGACCGGTGAATGGTGCAAAGAAAAACATTATTGTTTGTCAAATAACCAAATACAGGAACAACACTCACAATGCGGTTATAATATTTACTGAGAGAAAACTATGCTTTTAACAGAAAGGAAAATCACAATGTCAAAAGAAACCGCAAAGAAGCTCATAACCGAGCTTCAGACAAACGAAAAACTCAAAGCAAAGATCAAGGGCATAAAAGACCCCGATGAACTCGCAAAGAAAGCAGTCGAGGCGGGCTATGAGGTTACTGTCGATGAGCTTATAGAAGCCGAGAAGGAGTTCAGAAGCGAACTCGCCGAAAAGAACGATGAAAAGGCGAAAAAAATCTCCGTGGACGAGCTTGAAAATGTTGCCGGCGGAACATGGTTCCGCAGCGAAGAAGCCCCCGACGGGCATGAAATGGGCTGTCAGCTTTCATATCATCATTTAGACTACAGCGAGGAAAACAACATCTGGTGCAAAAGGGTACATTTTTGTAATGGCTTATACAATTATTGTGCTGTGAATGAATATGCCAGCTTTCGGTGAGGAGGAGAATGATCATGTCAAAAGAGATTGCAAAGAAGCTTATATCAGAGCTTCAGACAAACGAACAACTCAAAGCAAAGGTAGAGGGTATCACTGACAAAGAAGAGCTTGTGAAGAAAGCTGTTGAGGCAGGTTATGATGTGACACTTGACGAGCTTATCGAAGCCGAGAAGGAGTTCAGAAAAGAGACCGCCGAGAAGAACGATGCCGAGGCGAAAAAAATTTCCCTTGATGATCTCGATTC
>JAFZOA010000721.1 GCA_017550775.1 Ruminiclostridium sp.
ATGGAGCAGTTCGGCGCATTCGTCGATATCGGCTGCGGGATCCCGTCGCTCATACCTATCGACCTTATATCGGTATCGCGGATATCTCATCCCTCGGATCGTTTTACCGTCGGTCAGCATATCATTTGCGCGGTGAAATGCATAGAAGACGGCTAGATAACGCTCACACACAAGGAACTTCTCGGTACATGGCAGGAAAACGCCGATAGTTTCAGCGTTGGCGAGAATGTTACAGGCATAGTCCGTTCTATCGAAAGCTACGGTATCTTCGTCGAGCTTCGTCCGAATCTCGCGGGGCTTGCCGAGCTTCGTCCGGATATAAAGGTCGGAAGCAAGGTGAGCGTTTACATAAAAGCCATTATACCCGACAAAATGAAGATAAAGCTCATAATCGTCGATAAATTCGAAACAGAGCAGAAAGAAAAGCCGTCCGACATTGAGTATTTCATCACGTCGGGCAGCTTAAAATGCTGGAAATATTCAACAGAAGGTTCGGAAAAGAATATAATTACCGAATTCCTGCAATAAACCTTATTTTATCCCTTTTATCTTTTTCCGGTATTCATAAGCCGCCTGCTCGAACTTATTATCACCGAATCTGTAATAGATTTTATCCTTTATCGCATCAGGCAGATACTGCTGTTCGACATAGTGGTTCGGATAATCGTGGGGATAGAGATAGTTCTGTCCCTTCACAGCCGCGCCCTCTCCGTCACAGTGAACATTCTGGAGATGACGCGGAAAATCGCCGGTATTTCCCTTTTCGACATCCGCTATCGCCTCATTTATCGCCATATACGCGCTGTTTGATTTCGGTGCTGTCGCGAGCAGGACCACCGCGTCGGCAAGCGGGATCCGCGCTTCCGGAAACCCAAGCTGGAGCGCGCTGTCAACACAGGCTTTGACGATCGGTATAGCATTCGGGTAAGCAAGACCCACATCCTCACAGGATATAACGAGCAGTCGCCTGCAGACAGATGCCATATCACCGGCAGCAATGAGCCTTGCGAGATAATGGAGCGCGGCGTTCTCATCGGAACCGCGTATCGACTTCTGGAAAGCCGAAAGGATATCGTAGTGCTGGTCCCCGGCCCTGTCGTATTTCATCGCGCTCTTCTGCGTGAGCTGCTTGGCAAGATCAAGATCGATCTTTCCGTTGTTCGCCGCAAGAAGACAGAGTTCGACGGTGTTCACGCCTTTTCTTACGTCCCCCCCGCAGCCGAGAGCGATGTATTCAAACGCTTCGTCCGAGAATGTATAGTCGAGCTCGTTCTGCTCGCAGGCTATCTTGAACGCTCGTTTAAGCGCAGGAAGAATATCATCTTTTTCGACCGGCTTGAACTCGAAGACGGTTGAACGTGACAATATCGCGTTGTAAACATAGAAATACGGGTTCTCGGTTGTTGACGCGATAAGCGTTATATCTCCGTTTTCGATGTATTCAAGAAGGCTCTGCTGCTGTTTTTTGTTGAGGTACTGTATCTCGTCGAGATAAAGGAGTATCCCCTTGTCCTTGCCGAAACCGAAAGTTCCGCGGGAGGCGATTATCTCTTTTATATCTGCAGTCGAGCATGACGTACCGTTCAGCTTGTAGAGCTGCATCTCCGTCTGGTCTGCGATAATGTTCGCGACCGTAAT
>JAFZOA010000722.1 GCA_017550775.1 Ruminiclostridium sp.
AGGAGAACATCGTCGGCACCCTCGGAATACTCTACGGCGGCGGTGACGTGACAGTGTATCAGAACGTTGCGGCGGCGTTCACACCTGTTGCGGGGTACGCGTTCCTTGCCTTCAACCTGCTTTGCGCACCGTGCTTCGCGGCGATCGGCGCTATCAGACGTGAGATGAACAGTCCGAAGTGGACGTGGTTCGCGATAGGGTATCAGTGCGGCTTTGCGTACTGTGTGGCGTTCGTTATCAACCAGCTCGGAAGCGTGATCTCCGGCGCGTTCGGCGTGTGGAACATCATAGGTGCGGTCATAGCGCTTGCCCTGATAGTGTTTACGGGATACCTGCTGTTCAGACCGTACAAAGAGTCGCAGAAGCTTACGAAGAAATTGACCGCATGACACAGCAGTCTTTCCGCTTATAACAGGATAGGTCGTATCGAAAGGAGTGATCGTTGATATGCCTTCATGGATAATCGTTCTGATAGTTCTTATAGGCGCTGTTTGCGCGGCTGTGATCGGTGTTGTGAAGGAGAAAAGGTCGGGGAAGTGCTCCTGCGGGCATGATTGCTCCGCCTGCAAATGCTGCTGCGGGAGCAGGACCACGCAAACGAGCCGTAAATAAAGCGAAGATCGTAAATTTAGGCATAGTGCCCCGTAAACCGTACAAACGATCTGCGGGGCTATTCCTTTGCTTTTTGATTGACAAATCACCCGATTTATGCTACTATATACATCGGGAGCTGATGCTATGAAAAAGAAGATAGAAATACTCGATTCAACGCTGCGCGACGGCTCACAGGGCGAAGGGATAAGCTTTTCCGTCTCGGACAAGCTTAAGATCGCCGGTGCGCTTGACAAATTCGGCGTTGACTTTATAGAAGCCGGAAATCCGTACTCCAACCCCAAGGACGCGGAGTTCTTCGAGCAGGCCTCAAAACTGCACTTTACCACCGCAAAGCTTGCCGCATTCGGCTCGACTGTCCGCAAGGACACAGCTCCCGAAGACGATGAGGGACTTCGCGCGCTGCTTGCCGCGGGAACAAAGCTCGTCGTTGTGTTCGGGAAGACATGGAAGCTGCACGTTGACTGTATTCTCGGGGTAACTCCCTCCGAAAATCTTGAAATGATAGCAAGCACCATAGAATACCTCAGAAAGAACGGGCGGAATGTGTTCTTCGACGCAGAGCATTTCTTCGACGGTTATAAATCCGACCCGGATTACGCGCTCGAAGTTCTTAAAACAGCCGCGAAAGCCGGAGCATCCACCCTCGTGATGTGCGACACCAACGGCGGCTCGTTCCCGGAGGACATTTCGAGAGCGGTGAGAGATGTCTGCAAGACGGTTAAGACTCCGCTCGGCATACACTGTCACAACGATACCGGCTGCGCCGCGGCCAACACGATCTCAGCCGTGAGGGCGGGGGTCTGTCATGTGCAGGGTACCTTCACAGGAATAGGGGAGCGCTGCGGGAACGCCGCGCTTTCGACAGTGATACCAGATTTACAGCTCAAACTCGGTTACAGCATCGTAAGCCCGGAGCGGCTCGCGACGCTTTCAAAGACTGCGCGCTTTATCAACGAGGTAACAAATGTCCGACTCCCCGCGAGTCTCCCGTATGTCGGGAAGTCCGCGTTCGCACACAAGGCGGGAATGCACGCGGACGGCGTAGCAAAGCAGCATGAGACCTACGAACACATCGACCCGGAGCTCGTCGGGAGCCGCAGGAGCTTCCTGCTGAGCGAGGCTTCCGGAAGATCGTCCGTGCTCCCGAGATTACAGGTGTTCGACGGCTCGCTCACCAAATCGAGCAGCGAGACCAAGGCTGTCACCGAGAAGCTGAAAGAGCTTGAACACGCAGGATTTCAGTTCGAGGCGGCTGCGGCGAGCTTTGAGCTTATGGCTATGAGGGAGCTTGGAAGGTTCACTCCGCACTTCGAGATCGACCACTATCGCATAATCTCGTCCATGGACAGCATTGACGGACAGAAGTACACCGAGAAGGCAAATGCGCTTGTAAAGGTGAGGGTGGGCGACAGGTACGAGATCACCGCAGACGAGGGAGAAGGTCCCGTAAATGCGATAGACAAGGCGCTCAGAAAGGCGCTGGAGGTGTTTTATCCGGAGCTTAAGAAGATGCACCTGATAGATTTCAAGGTGCGCGTGGTAACATCGGACGACAGCACCGCCGCGATAACCCGTGTGCTCATAGAAAGCACAGACGGCGAGACTACATGGACGACTGTCGGCGCGTCGCGGGATATCATAAATGCGAGCGTTATCGCGCTGACGGATTCGCTCGAATATATGCTGAAAGATAAATAAACGACAAAAAAGCCTGCTCCCATGTATCACGGGAGCAGGCATACTTTTTAATACGTGTGTTATTTGAACCTGAGATGACCTACCGCCTTTGTCCTTTCGAGCGCGGTCATTATCGCAACCGATGAGATCGTACCGAAGGCTGCCTGAACAAGATTTTCGGGAAGCCCGACAATCGCAGTCTCGAATGTTCCTGTTATGAAAAGCCATTCATAAAGGAAGTAGCCGAACGCCATGACGAGCTCCGCGGAGACAGCGCTTATGATGTGACCCGTAAACTCGCGGTGCGTGAATGCATAGCTTACCGCAGCAGCGACTACCGCCATAAGCGCCTTTATCGCAAAAGTGCCGGGAGCGTAGATATAGTATCCCGAGAAAATGTCCGCAAGTGCGGAGCCTATTCCGGCCGCAGCGGCACCCCATTTCGCGCCGCATACCCAGCCGGCGATAAGGACAATGCCGTCACCGAGATTGACATAGCCTTTGGTGAGTGTGGGGATCTGTATCAGCATGGTCACAGCGCATATAAGAGCGGCGAATACTGCTGATATTACCGTTTTTCTGAGTTTTTCATTCATAACTTGAGTCCTCCTTTGTGTTCTTCACATTCAGCCGATCGTAAAACTCTGAAAAAATCTTTAATACGTTTGTTATACAATTATTAAGGGCTTAATTATTGTATATGTCTCCGCAGGCGGGAGGAGATACGTTCAGACTTTTATGATCGCGTAGGTCTTCACTTTCTGTGTGTATGGATAAACCTACTTAATCCGTATGTTTATTGGAATATAGTTATTATACTACAGTTTTTTTGTTTTGTCAACGGTTATTTGAAAAAATCCAACGATTTTTGTATGTCGTTATCTATTTGATGTCTCCGACGACAGTCTTTATAAAACCGTCCTTACCCCATGACCGCGTCAGACCGACAATTTCGACCCCCGCCGACAGACGAGGGTCGTTATGGAGATACACCTATCTCGTTATTTGTACAGATTCATCACGAGTGTGCCGATGTCGTCCGCGAGCTCATGCAGCTTTTCGACGGTGGAGTCTATCTGTGCCATTTCATCGTTCTCGGAGGAGACGTTCTCGCTTGTCTGCTCGATCTTCTTCAGCATATCCTCAACGGACTTGTTCATATTTCCGAGAAGGCTTGCTATCTTGTCCGCAGTTTCCTTTGTAGAGCTTGCAAGAGTCTTGACCTCTCCGGCGACAACAGCAAAGCCCTTGCCCGCTTCACCCGCGTGAGCAGCTTCAACACCGGCATTGATAGACAGCAGGTTTGTCTTGTCCGCGATAGTCTTTATACTGTTTATAATGCCTACGGAAGCGGATACCGACTTGGATATCTCGTTTGCGGAGGTGGTAACGTCGGTCTGACGTGCCGCGACCTCGTTCATTTCCTTTGCCGCGACGCCTATCGTGCTTGCGATAGATGTTATGCCGTTGCGAAGCTCCTGGATCTTCGGTGCGAGCTCTTCCTGGAAACGTACCTTGTTGATCTTTTCCTCGGTTATGTCGAGTATAGTTCCCGCTGCCATAAGCGGCTTACCCTCGCGTGACCATACAACATAGCTCGAAGCGCGTACCCAGCGGTATTCGCCGTCCTTGTGCAGCATACGGTATTCCATGTCGAATACGGTAGAGCCGCTCACATCGGCAAGCTGTCTTCCCATCTGTTCGGACGCACTCGCGACGTCGTCAGGGTGTATCTTGGTTATCCACGACTGCATTATGTCGGGAAATTCCACGGAATCGTGGTATCCGAGTATCTTCTTGAACTGGTCGGAGAAAACCATAGGGGACTGGGGATCGCCGATATCGTAGCGGGTAAGATCCATGCTCCAGCTTCCTTCAAGCATCATTTTCTCGACCGCGCCCTGTCTGCGCTGCTGGAGCTCAAGAGTCTCGTTGGTTTTACGCTGTTTGTCGATATCGGAGAAAGTGCCTATGAATACTCTCGGAGCACCGCTTTTGTAGCGTATGCAGTCGCCGGACGCGTGAAAATACTTATAGCCCTCGTTCTTTGTGAGAAGGCGGTAGTCTATATCGAACTTCTTGCGGTTTGTCTTGTCCGCGGCTGCGGCACCGTAAAGCGCAAATACAGCCTGATTGTCGTCCGGGTGTATTATTCTTCCGAGCGCTTCAAAATCGTCCGCAAGCTCCGACCGGTTGTATCCGAGCATTCTGCGGAACTCGTCCGTGTACAGGATCTTTTCAACGTCTCCGTTTTCTTTATAGTAAGCATACCAGAGACCGAGGTGAGCGCTCTGGTTAATGAGCTCAAGAAGCTTTGCGTATGTTTCCGCTTTTTCGGTCTGTTCCGTGAGTTTATTCTGCAGTTCTTCGAGCTCTTTCTTGTTTGAACCGAACATGGTGGTCGAACCTCCCTTACGATAGACGCATACAATCGGCATTACCGCTTGCGTTATGCGCCTGTAAAGCTCCTGCGGTCAGATATACACAGGTAGTCACATTATATTTTACATGATAATCCGCCGAAAGTCAATACACATATTGTTGAAAATCCTGCTTCAACTTTGGTTATAATTAACTAATCTATAATTTTTATAAGCGGATCTTCCTGTATATACCGCATCGCTGCCTGTTTTCCGGCTTGTTTGCATATTGGCGTTTTGCGTATTGGTACCGGAACATAAACGGTTCATGTTGGTTTCTGCTTATGACGAAACAAACAACGTGTAAACCGGGTTGGTTAATTATCAACAAATTTGCACGCTTCATTTTGTTGTTTTCGTAGAATTTTGATATTGAGGGTCAAAATAATTGTTTTTTTGTGCGATCTATGATATAATACCAGGATAGAACAGTGTAATTCTGTGTAAAAAAGGAGTTCTTTATTATGGGTAAATTATCTATGACAACAAGCCGGGAAAATGACACTCTCAGAATTAGCGTATCCGGAAGGATCGATACATCGAACGCTCCGGATCTCGAAAAGGGGATAAAGCAGGAGATCGCAGATGCCAAGACTCTGCTGCTCGATTTCAGCAAGGTGGATTACATATCCTCGTCCGGACTCAGAGTTCTGCTCAGTGTCAACAAGGTCATGAGCACGAGCGGCGGTGAGCTTATAATCAAGGATCCGACGGATATGGTATTTGAGGTGTTCGACGTTACCGGATTTTCCGATATCCTTAACATAGAAAGGTAAAGCGCGCAGATCTGCGGATCGGTTTATCAGTATGAACAGGAACAATTTGTCGATGCAGATCTATATGTCCTGCTTCGATCATAACGAATACAATGAAAAGATCGGTGCTTTCTGCGAGAAAAGCTGTATCACCGATGCCGTAAGAAAGAAGATCGAGCTTGCCTTTGAGGAGCTTGTCTGCAACAATATCGCCGTTTTTATCGAGCATAACGACGACAGAGGGCTTCCGATCTCGGTGATGATCGAGCATTACGGTGTCGATGATGCGACCGAGATGACGATAACATACGGCGGAGACAGGTACGATCCCGTTTACGAGGGGGATGAGCTTTCGTCGGTCATCGCGAAAAAGATTTTCGGCTCTGTGAAATACAGGTACGATGACGGCAACGTTCTCGTCGTCGTGATAGAATGACAACATAACGGTATAAAACAAAACAGCCGCCCGTTCGAGGGCGGCTGTTTGCTGTTATTTCCGCTTTTTAATGATATAGGCAATAATACCCACTGCCGCGAGAAGTGACAGGAGAAGGACCGCGAGTGCGATGCCTCCGCTTCCGAACAGGCTTGCGGTATCCTCACCCGAGATCACCATGTTGGTACCGGACTCCGGATACAGAATAAGGACAAGTCCGGAAATGCAGCATATTGCGAAACACGCGGCGAGACCGATCCACTGCGGCAGCATCATAGGTTTCTTTCGCGGGCGCTTTTCGGCTTCCTCTATATACTTCGGATCCACGAGATCCATTTTTTCAAGCAGAAATTTTCCGTTCAAGATCTTTCACCTCCGGGGATAAAAGTGCTGTCATAAATATAAGCAGTTTTTTGGGTCGGCGCGTTGCAACAATTCAGACAATTATTCCGTCTTTTTCAAAATGTTCGCGGAGCTTCCCGCGAAGGCGCATGAGAAGAGACTTTATCTTGCTTTCGGAATAACCGAAGCGTGCCGCGATATCCTCGATGCTGTCCATAAACCAGTATCTTCTCAGGAAAATAATGCGTTTTTCTTCATCTATCGACGCAAGAAAGCTGTTGAGAGACTCTTTGAGAACTATTTCGTCCACAACTTTCTCGGTGCTGTCGGCGGAGGCGAATACGTTATCAAGCTCATCGCCGAGATCGACGTAAGTGCCGCTTCGCTTCTTGGCGCGCTCTTTCTCGCACCGGTTCAGCGAGATATGGCGGGTTATGCGCGCAAGGAACGGAAAGAAGTAATCCCTCGGCTCGTTCGGCGGGATACGGTTCCAGGCTTCAAGATATGTATCGTTCTCGCATTCATCTGCTGCGAACTCGTCCTCGGTGATACGTTTTGCGAGCGCGTGGAGCCGCTTTCCGTACTTGTCAGATGTATGACCGATAGCCGACTGGTCTCTTTTCAGGTACAGTTCGACAATACTCTCGTCTTCCATTAATGTTCTACCTCTGTATTATTTGTGCATCGGCATGAAATGCCTTATCCCGAATAACTATGGTATTATTATTATAACAGTATGGGGAATGCTTGTCAAGTACCGCACCGGAATATACTTTTTCACAATAGTTTTGCATAGGCTTTGCCGATATATTTAAGGAACCCATTTGAGAGAAAACGCGCTATCCACGCCGAATACTTCGTCAAGTCTCCTCACTTCAGATCCGCGCGCAGCACGCACCTCAACTGTAAACTGATTATAAGGAAAACGGCGGAACGGAGGATGCGTTTTACCGGAAAATTCAGGAATAAGTGGCAGTTTCAGGCTGTTTTTTGATGGAAACGGCATATAATTAGGGATTTGTAGTTGACAAAACCCGCAAACTAATGTATAATATAATATGGTTTGTAAAAAAAACGACCTTTTTTAAAAAATTTTTTTTGAACAATGCAACGCGCATAACAGTAAATCTGCTTACATTATTGAGAGCGCGAAAAACGGTCATCAGAACGACCGGAAAAAACAACCGAAAAAATATTTCGGAAAAAGTGCAACGCGCCCGAACAAAAAACTGCTTACATAAGCGAGAGGGCAAAAACGGGTAACATGACCCGGCGCCCGGTAACAGAAAATACTGTTGAAGAAAGGATCATTACCATGAAAAACATTAAAAGACGTGCGGCGAGCGTGATATTAGCCGCAGCAACTGTATTGAGCGCGGGCGCCGCTTCGGTCGGCGGAGGCGCACTCGGTTTCTTACCAAGCTTTGTTTTATCGGCAAGCGCCGCAACGGGCGTGACCTACATCAACTCTTCGGATGAAGAAAAGATCTGCGATAAATATTCAAAGATCACATCAAGCACCGGAAACCTCAACGGAGGCTGGTATGTAGTAAGCGGTTCCGTTACGATCAACGGACGCATAGATGTAACAAAGGATTCTTACATCATACTTACCAACGGAAGCAAGCTTACGGTAAAGGGCGGTATCGGAGTAAAGAGCGGCGTTAAGTTCAATGTCTACACACAGGATGACGCTACCGGTTCTCTCTACGCCGGCACAACGAACGGAAGCAACGTAACAGCTTCCAGCGGCTACTGCGGTATAGGCGGAAGCGGCGCGAAGGTCAACATCGTCGGCGGTAACGTTTATGCAAAGGGCAGCAACGGCGCGTACGGCATCACCGGAAGCCAGATAAGACTCTACTGGACAAACCCCTCTGACTCGATCTACGCTTCCTCTTACAGCACAAGCCCGACACTTTACAGCGCATTTGCCAACGCCGAGAACGGTGTGGCATACAGCTCCAACACAACTGTATCGACAGCAGCGCTCAACAACGTGACGCTCAAGGCTGCAAACCTTATCGAATCCTACACGACAAATCTTAACGGCGGTACATATGTAGTATCGGGAAGCACAAATGTTCCCAACCGTCTGAACGTATACGGAAACGTAACGATACTTCTCGCAAAGAACGCTACACTCAGAGCTGATGAGGGTATCACCGTTGACTCCGGAAACACACTCACTATCGCGGGTGAGAACGGAAGAGTCTTCGCGGGTACATCGAACGGTTCCACCTTCACCGCAATGGATAACGATGCGGGTATCGGTTCGAGCCGCGGCGCAAGAACAGGTAACATCATCATCAAGAGCGGTACCGTTTATGCAAACGGCGGTCGTAACGCGGCAGGTATCGGCGGTAACGGTTCCTCCGTACAGATCACAGGCGGTAATGTAACCGCAAACGGCGGTACATACGGTGCCGGCATAGGAAGCGGCTACGGCGACAACGGCTCCGATGTAACTATCACCGGCGGTAACGTAACAGCCAAGGGCGGCTCCAACGCAGCAGGTATAGGAAGCGGTTATTCTTCCTCCAATTCCTCGATCACACTGAGCTACTCCAGCAATAATGACTCGATCTATGCATCTTCCTACAGCGGAAACATCAACTTCCTCAAGACGATGTATACTTCTGACGGTCAGGTAGCAAAGTCCAACAATATCAACGGCGTTAAGCTCAGCAGCAAGGCAACGACCTTCACTGTATCCTTCGAGTCCAACGGTGCAGGCTATATCTCGCCCAAGACAGTAAACGCAGGTCAGACTCTTTCGGTTATCCCTTACGTTGAAAAGAGCGGTTATGTATTCGACGGCTGGTATTTAGACCGCAACTTCTACAACAGATTCTATGATAACATGATCATAGATTCCAACATCACCCTCTACGCAAAGTGGATAGCTAACGGCTATACGATCACTTACGTCACAAACGGCGGCACAAGCGTTCGGTCGAGACAGGTAAGAGCAGGGGATCCGATCGGTGCTTCCGAATTATCTTACCGCGACGGTTATGAGTTCACAGGCTGGTACACAGACCGCAACTGCCGTTATCTCGTGAACATCGACACTCCTCTCTATGAGAACATCACCCTCTACGCAGGCTGGAGACCGATCAGCAAGTACTGCACACTTTACTTCCGTCCCAACGGCGGTTCGGATGTTGACTCCTACGACGTTTACTCCGGCACAAGAGTATATCAGTACGAAATGCCCGTTCCTTCCCGTAAGGGTTACTCGTTCAAGGGCTGGTACCTCGATCAGTACTGCCAGAATATGAGCAGCTACTACACGATCACATCCGACACAGTATTCTACGCAGGCTGGCAGCCGGACGCTGTTTACCACACGGTAAAGATCGACACCAACGGCGGCAATTACATGGATCCCATTCAGGTGCTTGACGGTGACACTATCGGTTACCTCCGCGATCCCGTAAGATCCGGCTACACATTCGTAGGCTGGTATCTCGATAGAAGCGGCGTAAGAGAGTTCTATCCTTACGGCACACCCATTACATCCGATATGACGATCTACGCAGGCTGGAACTTAGACGTAACTTACGTAACAGTAACTTTCAGAGTTGACGGCGGACTTTACGACACCCAGACTGTTGCGGCAGGTTCCATAATCAGAGATCCCGGCGAGCCTATCGATGGCTACTACCATGGCGACTGGGACGGTTGGTATGACCAGTACGATAACTACTTCCGCTTCTATGAGCCCGTTTACAGCGACACAGTTCTCTACGCAAGGTGGGTTGAGCGCGAGGAGCCTTCATGGTTCGGATCCAACTTCGGCGGTGCAGGTCTCATAGCAGCTATCGCAGGCGGCGTAGTTCTTATAGGCGGCGGCACAGCAGCTGGTATCGCGATCAGCAAGAAGAAGAAGAAAGAACAAGCTGGAAACAATGAGACTAATGAAAACTCAAATGAAGACAAATAATAAATGATTCTTTCAACGGGAACAATGAAGTCATCCGATAATCGGATGACCTCATTGTTTCTTGTTTAATCGGACGAACAGGGATTTTCGGTTCTGTCACGAGCCGGAATATCGGAACACAAAGCGGAAAACAGCTTTGTGTCCGTCCCAAGCTGCCGCAGATGTCCGGCGGTTTGGGACGGACAGGTTTCCATAATATTGATTGTAACACAAAAATCCCCCGCCGCACACTCAGGAGGGCAGGGGGAGGATAAATGAAAACGGTCATTTGTTTTTGTAAGTTTTGTAAGCAGCCGTACGGCGGCGCCTTATGAACTCTCTGATGATTATGGGGAGATACAGCGACGAGGGAAGCAGCAGCGAGGCGACCTTGTACTGCCCCTGTACGAGTAAATTGAATGTAGCGTGGAATATCACTGCGGTTATCATAAGCGCGAAGGTGCCGCAGAAGAAGAGCTTCTTACGCTTGCGGACATAGCTGAGTCCGAGACCTATCATTGATGTGCAGGCACCGTGCATAAGAGCTGCGCCGGTAACTCTCGCGAGAGCCCAGGGGATAGATATTGTTGAGGATAAGATGTTCTGTGCGAGTATAACGGCGTTCTCCAGGATCGCAAAACCGACTCCGACAGCGAATGATATCGAAAGCAGCTTATCGCGCTCATCCGAGAATATCAGCGCGTAGTAAAGCACAGGTATAGCTTTGAGAAGCTCCTCCGAGATCGGAGTTATGGTGGTCGCGACATACGACATATCGTTATGGAAAAGCCCGAGCAGTCCTACATTGATCGCGCCGGCGATAAGACTTATCAGTGAGCCTACCATCATATACCCGACCAATAGCTTGGATTGTTTGTCCGGTAAAACGAACAGCATCGGTATCATCGGAAGAGTAATACATATAAACAGTATCTCGCTTATCTGCTCCATTTCTTCACCCCCATGTCCATAACCGGAACAAGCACCAGCGTAGCCACACATTCAAGTATGCACGCGGCGATCACAACGGGTTCGAGCATATTTGCCGCCGCCGTCATTTCACACATACACAGTATTCCGTAGATGAGTGCGATAAGGTTGTACCCGCGCTGACACCGTACTACACCGTAATCCACATCGGGGATTATCAGGTGTTTCAGGTGGAAATATGAGGCGGCCGCGATTGAAAGCGCCACGATCCCGTCGGTGATCTTTTCGGCGAGAGGAGCATTCCCGAAGAACACGAACATATACAGTATCGCTGTGACGACTATGCTCAGCAGCGGTATGATGCGGTATTTCCGGAATATCTTTTCGCCGCCGTCAACAAGCGAGTCTATCTGACCGAAGTTGGCGGAGAAGAAAAACGCGAAGCCTCCGACGGTGCCGAGCATTCCGACGTGAAAGATACCGGCTATCTCAAGTCCGATGACGAGTCTCAGCAGGATGTACGCCCTGCCGATCATTATACAGCCGACCCCGAGCACGATCATAGAAGCGTAAAGCGGCTTGTGCGGTTTGATATATTTGGCAAAGCCGAATGCGAACCCTATCGCCGAAGAAACAAACATGGCGATACTCAGAATAAGATATGACATTCTTATATTTCCCTCCCTTATCACATCATTATAGCACATATTCCGCCGTTTGTCCATAGTGAAATATCCTCGCGGCAAAACCCGTGCGTTCCGGAACAGGCATGAAGGAAAAGCTCAGGACAGGGCGGATGTGGATACAGAAATGACAGATACGTCATCAAAACAATCAAATTTAAACGAACTGAGGTGTTTGTATGGATATCATCGGTAAAGTGAGAAAAGAAACGCTGTCCGTAAAGATCGAGGGCAGGATAGACGCGGAAACTTCTCCGGAGCTTGAAGAATATCTTGCCGGGAATACGCAGGGAATAAAGGTGATCGAATTTGAATTAAAGAAGCTCGATTACATTTCCTCATCGGGTCTGCGTGTATTCCTGCGGCTGAAACGTTCGCAGGACAAGGATGGTTATATAGTACTCAAAAACATGAACGAGACTGTACGTGCAGTTTTTGACGTGACAGGATTCTCGGATATGTTTATAATAAAGTAGGGATAAATACCAGAAAGGAAACTTACCAATGAAAACAGATGTATACAAATTTGAAAGATCCGTCGATGATATCGACAGCGTAACCGAGATCGCGGAAAAGATAGGCAACTACAACGGCCTTGACCGCAATCAGAAGCTCCGGCTCTCGCTGCTCTGCGAGGAGCTTGTCGAAATGCTTCCCAACCTGCTTATTTACGGCAAGGGACAGTTCTGGATAGAGAACAAGGGCCCCGACTACCGCATACACGCACTTGTGGAAGCGGACGACCTTCTTTCTTCCAACGACCGTGAGGAAATACTTGCGGTATCAAAGTCGGGAAGGAACGCCGCTGCCGTCGGTATCATGAACAAGATCAAGATCGCAGCGGAGTCGATGCTTGCGAACTACGCGCTTTCGGTTGGCTCCGCAGGCGACGTAGAGAGCACCATGCCCGAGGAGTTCTACGAAATGGGCATAAACACCGATCCGATAGGCTATTCCAACCAGTGGTCTCTCGCAAGTTACAAGAAGAAGGCAAAGCCCGATACGCCCGCCTGGGACGAGCTTGAAAAGTCGGTCATTGCCAACATGGCGGACGATGTTACCGTCGGGATAATCGGCGGCAAGGTCGAGATAGTGGTAATAAAGCGTTTCTGATATGTACATAAATAACAAGACCCGGCATCGTAAAGGTGCCGGGTCTCAGTCTGTTGAAAAAGGAACTTTTTCGACAGATGTCCTCGCGGACGGCGCCAGCCTGCGCGGCTGGATCGCGGCAGGGCAAGCCCTGCACCCATTACGCTTCGCGAAGAAATTTAACATTCATGACTTTTTTTGACAAGCTGATGTGTCCTCAACAACTGCCTTTTGGCAGTTGTTGAGGACACATTTATTATCTGATTA
>JAFZOA010000723.1 GCA_017550775.1 Ruminiclostridium sp.
CTCTGGCTGTTAAGCCGAACGAAACGCAGGAAGGGATAACGGTTTTCCGGGATTTTTTGTGAAAAATGAGAATTTTGTAGAAATTGCACAATCCCGGAACCGTTTTTTCGTCACCCTGTTTTCTGCCTTACGCCGCAGCCTTGTTCGCAGCCTTGCTTGCAGCATACGCGCCGGTGTAGGTAACACCCTCGCCGTAGATAGTCTTCCAGTCGTTCTTCATGGAGACGGGTATCCAGCCGTTCTCGTCGCACAGGTCGTACATCTTGTTCGCCTTGTCGATATTGCCGTTCTCACGCTCGGTATCGTCACAGCAGAGCATGAATGCCAAGCTCTTGTACTTGTTGTTGGTGATCGTGTAGTTCGCCATGCTGGTGTCGCCGGTGCTGTTGCCGAAGGAAAGAACAGGCTGTTCGCCGATCTCCTGCGCGATCACGGAAACCTTGTTCATCTTGAGGTTCTTGATGATGAACTCGCCGCCGAGAACAAGCTCGTCGGAATGGGTAAACTGGTAGGTAAGACCGTCCTCGCCGTCCTGACCGGTAGCGACGGTAAGCTCGTCAGAGCCGATTATGCATCTGTTCGGGCAATAGAGCCTGGAGTCGTCGAAGATGCCGCGGACGATAAATCTGTCCGTACCGCTGATTATATACGTTGTGAAGTAGTTTGCCGCGAGGTAGTTGAGTATCTGTATCATGGGCTCATAGAAGCCGTCGCCGCGGAGCATACCTTCGTAGCTGAGCATAGGCTGCTTCTTGAACTCCTGGATATAGTCGTTGAACTCGGCGAGGGTCATTCCCCTGAACGCGGAAGCCACAGCCTTACCGTGGTCGGTCTCAAGCCCCTCGAAGGACTTGCCGGTCTCGTTCTGCTCCTTTATCTTGTTAGCGACCTCCTTCTCAAAGTCGGAAGCCTTGTCCTTATAGTCGGGGTCTTCGAGGACGCGGTAAGCGAGCAGCGTGTAGTCGAAGTAGTTGGGGTCGGTCTCACAGAACAGAGTTCCGTCGAAGTCGAACACAGCTATTCGGTCTTCAACCGGTATGTAGTCCTTGCTGCCCTGCTTGGTAACGGACTTGATGTAGGAGACAAGCTGTTTCTTGGTCTCTGCGCTGTCGTTCCAGAGGGAGAGCATTTCGTTTGCGTCGACCGCTTCGGCTCTTACGGTGCAGATATCCTTCTTTGAGAGCTTGGTCCACTTCCCGTCAACATACGCTCTTACCGCAACGGAGTATTTGTTTCCGGGCACCACGCCGCTCATGAAGAACTGGCGGTTCTTTGTGTCCGCAAGCTTATAGTACTTCCCGTCGTAGTACTCGAACACTCTGTACTTCTTCGCGCCGGGGACTTTTGTCCAGGAGAAAATAAGCTGGTTCGGCTTCGTCTTTGCCGTAACGACGGGTCTGACTTCCGCTGCGGAGTCGCTTGCTGAAGTCGCTGCGCCCGCGTTGACCGTCATTCCGAAAACAGATGTGCTGAGCATACAAGCAGCCAGCAGCGCGGTAATGGTTCTTCTTAATTTTTTCATTTTCATTTTCCTTCCTTACAGTTTTTCTCCTTGTTAAAGGAGGATATTGCGGGTGTCTCCGATATTCGCATCCGGGCGGATCCTATTTTCAGAGATACCCGTTATTTTAAGGCGGCATCAAAGCCGCCCGAAAACCGGTTTCTTTTGTTCTCGCGGATCCTGTCAGGCTTAACTCAGCTTTTCGGGAACTCCATTCGGGTCACACCGCCGGCATTTCTACCCCGATCATGTACCGTCGTTATCCTTACAGATCCGAAAGACACCTATCGTCACATATCTTCGGCATCGATTTCGTACAACTATTATATAACAATAAACAATTTTTGTCAAGTTTTACTCACACTTTTTTAGCAACAATGTACAGACATTTCTGTTTTCTTTCCTACACACGCGAAGAAACAGAAACGGATTCTGGCTGCGATCGGACAGGAAGAGGTATCGGAAGCTTTCGTAAAACCCCGCAAAAAAGAACAGTATCGCATTTTCTGCGATACTGTTCTTTATTATCTGTCGTTACGGCTTATGCTTCGGTTATTACCCAGATCTGGTTGTTCGCGCCTGTGTATCTCCACTGGAGAACATTTGCGTTGTCTGCTTTGGACTTGCCGGAAACATCGAGAGCCTTGCCGCTGTTGCGGTTGATTATGGAGTAACCGCCGTTTGTCGCCTCGATCTTCCACTGCTGGCAGCTTCCGCCGTGGTAATCCCACTGCTGTACGTTCGCGCCGTCGCTTGTGGAAGCTCCGGAAACGTCGAGGGACTTGCCGCTGTTGGCGCTCTTGATCGAGTAGTAGCCGTTGCCGAGGGACTCTATGAGCCACTTCTGGTTCTCATAGCCGCAGTAGCTGTACTGGAGAACGTTCGCACCGCTGTCCTTGGAGCCCCAGGAAACGTCGAGAGCCTTGCCGCTGTTGAGGGACTTGATGACGTACTTCTTGCCGGACTGGAAGGAGCCGGAGTTATTATTGTTGTTGTTATTGTTCCAGTTGTTATTGTTGTTGTTCTGCTGCTGATTGTTGTTGTTCCAGCTGTTGTTATTGTTATTATTGTTGTTGGTCTGCTGAGAGCCGGAGGAAGGAGCGGTGTATGAGATCCAGTCATACTGCGCGGTGAGCGGAGCTACGCCGTTGTACGCCTTGAGCCACTCGTCAACACCGGTGCCGTTCCAGAGGTTCATCATGATACGGCCGGGAGTCTGTGGGATATCTCTTGTCGCCGTGTAAACGGGCTTCTTGTCAACATACCATGTTATGCTGCCGCTGTCCCAGTAGAATCCGTACTGGTGGAAGCTCTGCGAAGCGTCAAACCCGAGGTTGTAAACATACTCATGGTTGCCCTGTCCTCTTGTGTAGTAGTTGAACTGCACCTGATTTGTGTTCTTGCCGAGAAACTCAATGTCGATCTCGTCCCATACGGTGCCGTCGGACGGACCGGTGTAGGTGAAGAACGAGCTTACCACGCCGTCGTTTCTGACGGGCTTCATGCTTACGTCATACATACCGAAGCCGAAGGTCTGATTGGTGCGGTATTCCGCAGCGTTGAAGCCGCTCCAGCGGTTGCCGGTTATGGACAGGTTCATGATGCCGCCGCTGAAACTTACGTTGTTGCCCGACCATGTGCAGTCGAACATTCCGCCGTTGGACCAGCCGTTGGACTTCTCGAACTTGTCGGTCTCGTAGTAGTCAAATCCGGAGCCGAAGTAGCTTCCGTTGAACTTCGATGCCGCCGACGAGGTCACAGCCGATGTCACGAGCAGGCTCAGCGATACCGCTGCCGATGTGATGACTTTTAACAGACTTCTTTTCTTCATTTTTCAATACCTCCATACTGAATTTGTTGTCGAACACACTGCCGGGATCTTCCCCGACCTTCTACCGTCATTATAACCATTATCTTTCCACGCTTATATCATAATTTTTATATTTATATCGTTATTTTGTCGTAGGCGAAAACATAACAATTCCGCTCACATCCGCTCCGGAAGCCATTTCCCGCGAAATGTGCGCATTGTAACTCAAGTGTAAAAAGCATAGTGAATATTGCACAAACAGCAAGTTGAAAAATTAGCAGCACTCTTCTGCGGCGGTTCGGCTACAAACACAAAAAAAGCGGCAAAGCCTGTTCAGAGCCTCGCCGCTTTATGTCAGAGGTTTTCCTTAGATCAAGGGTATATCGGGGGGATGTAGTCTAAAACTTTACGGCAGCGTGTGCAGTAAGTTATGACACCGCCGTCGCCCGCTCTTGTATCAACACGTCCCGGGTGTGGGCAGTCTTCTTCTCCCTTAGCACCTCCGGCGACCATTTCCACGCACTCATCGGGAAGCTCTACCCCGACCTCGCCGGCAAGCTCGGCAAGCTCCCCGAGATCCTTACAGGCTCTTGCTTTTTCCTGTATCTCGGGATCCAGGTCCTTGATGTAATCCTCGACATTGATTCTGATGATCTCGTCCGACATTATTATTCCTCCTTCAATAATAGTATTAAGCCGACCATTGTTTATGTCACAACACGGCACCTTAAACTGTATTTCCGGGTGCGACTTTCTCATCGGCCAGCTTTTCCCCCTGCCCGATGTACAGATAATAGTTCTCGGATACCTTCCTTGAACCAATGCTGACGAGCTTATCCCGGAAAGCATTGGCAGGGAGATTGCTTTCGTAGATAGCGTAAGCTGCGAACAAACAGCTGCTTGCCCGGAACGCTCTCAGCGTCTCCGCAAACGGGAGCAGTATCACGCCGGTACCGCGTTTTTTCTTCGATACCGCTATCTGTTCAAGAACAGCCTTGTTCTCACTCGGAAGCGTCCCAAGAGTATACGCAGCAAGCTTTCCGTCCTTTACCGCCGCAAAGCTCATTTCACGCGTCATTCTTCTTTCGGGTTCATCAAAAAACGGCCTTGTGACGAACGGATTGCAGAACTCGCTTATGTCTGACTCGCGGACCTGCCTTAGGATATCCTCATCCGCCTCCGCGAAGCTGACCGTGCTGTATCCGTGCCTTCGGAGCATCTCGCACATTCTGTTTCCGCGCTCGGACATAAACTCCTCCCATGCCGTATCCGTCTGCGGGAAGTATTTGTACACGGCAAGATCCTCTCCGCGTGTGAAGCCGAGCTTGTCACAGACCTTTACCACAATGTCACGGAACTCATTGTCGGAAACGATGTTCACACGCAAGTTGCAGTTCCGGTTCCCGGCCAAGTCGGTCATAAGCGCGGTAAAAACGCCACGTCCGCGATATTCCGGTCTCGTGTAAGCGTATGTGACGCGAAGAATATGAACTTCAGCCACTGCGCACAGAAAACCGACAAACCTTCCGTCGATCTTCGCTGCAATAAGCTCACCGCACCGTGACGCTTCAGCAGCACATCGGTCTGAGTATACCGAGCGATGACTCATGAAAGCCAGCGCGTAACCCATGTATGGTATAGTTTCGACAGTTATCATTATGTTTCACCTGCGGTTTGCGGAAGTCGGTACTTACTGTGTTATATTATACCATGATATCAGATGTAAGTCAACAAAAACTCTTATGTATGAGGGGAATACCAGAGTGTAATATCGATGCTTATGTAGGTTCACTAACAATTCTATATATACTGCTTGTGGTGATTATTATTTCTGCAACAATTAAGTTTTCTTTGCAACAAAAATGGAACTTTGAGCTGTTGGCTCATTGTCCCATTAGATATGATCCTCTTATTATTTTGAACATCCGGTCCGTAAGTACCAAATCTGTACCAAAACGGTGGTTTGTAGCCAATCAATATAAAATGAAATTAACCACGCGGTCGTTAAACCGCGTGGTTAAGCCATTTGTTTGGAGCTGGTGAACTGTAAGCGCGTAAGCTCTCGTATTGCAAAATCTACCGCTCAGAGAAAGGAAAATGCCATGAAAAACATAATAGAAAAGTATTACTACGGAGAGCTCATACCCTGTGAGAAGCCCTCTCCCGACAGCAAGAAATACAAGGAAACATCAGCTCTTCTCGCCCAGACAGAAGAAGAGATATTGAGAGATTTCCCGGACATCAGGAACCGACTGGAGGAATATAAGGATATACTTCATCAGCTGTCATCACTGGAGAGTGCATATGATTTCTGCGACGGGTTCCGGCTCGGCGCTCTTTTTATGTATGATATTCTTACTGCCGACGGAAAGGAGTAAACCATGAATCAGGACTATTGTGAAAAGCTATATGACAAAATAAAATCGGAACATCATCAGTTCATTTCCGAACTGAAAACCAAACCTGCGAATGACATAATCCTCTCTGCATACGAGATCGTAACCAAGAACGAGATACTAATGTTCTGCGAGAACGAAACGCCCGATCTAACAGATGAACAGTTCAGGTTTCTGCTCTCCTGTCCTGCCCTGTTGGACGAGTTATTTGAACATTGGTGTAGCAACGGTGAGCTGACGACTTATGATGATATCGGCGCATTGGTTTCCATGCTCACGGCAACATAAAGATTGTGTTTGACAGAGCGCAGCAGTCCATGCGCTTTGGCGTTACGAATCGCAGTTTTGGCTGTATTGACATTCCCGAACGCCTCGGCGGCTTCTTTTAATGTAAAACAGCCCAATTCCAATATTTTTTTGTAGTTATTCATAATATCACCCTCCTTTCGCTTTAATTTTAGCACAATAAGGTTTATTTGTCAATCCTTTTATGCAATATTTAAAATACAGAAAAATCTTGATTTGAGCTGTTTTCGGCTAAAAAATTCTGGACGGATTCCCCTCACGTTTGACATGCATATTATCAAAATCAAACGCCGTTGTCAACCGTTTTCCACATCTCAGATTTATCAAAAACCTTAATCTCCAGCGGTAATCCATAATCGTCGGGCAGCCCTTTCTCCCTGTTTTTCTGTATCTGTCTGGCTTCAAGGAACATCTTTCCGAGTTCAACAAGCTGCCAGTCATACACCTCACCGACCTGTTCTTCCGACTCAACACTGCTCTGCATCAAGTCCGCGAGCCTGTCCGAAGGCTCACCCTCGGAAGCGAACACAGACCACACACGGTATGTGATACCACCCAGTTTTATGTCGTGGCGCTCTGCCGAGCCGACCGCGGGATTCCCTATGAAAAGGGGATCCTTGAGACCGTTGTTGTTAAAAATCTTACGCATATATACCTCCTACATCTTCAATCCGAGAGCGGCTTTCTTTTCCCATTCTTTCTTGAGAAGCTTGCCCTCGGAGGTCGTTTTTAACGGTTCGTCCTCTGTCGGTTCACCATTTATCAGCGAATCAACAGCGCCAACACCGTAAATAATGCGCCCAATATCAAGTTCGATATCAGAGTGAGCCTGAGCATTTTCAGCTCGAATTTCCGCCTGTACTCGTCGAGCATCTTCATTCTGGAAGAGCACAGCTCGTTCAGCCTCCCAGCCTGTGAGGACAAGGCTTTCGTCGAGTCCTTCACCTCTGTTATCGACTTCTGTGCGTACTCCTTGATCTGATCGTATATCTTCATACAGCATTAATTTAAGTCATGAGGTAATGAAGGGACATAAGGTCAAAGCTAATAATTGCCTTCATAACGGGGGAACTCCGCCTTTAGGGTTTGACATAGACCCTGTGACAGAGAAACTAATAGTCAATGAACATGAGGCGCAGGCGATAAGACTCATATATTCCCTGTACTTACAGAACTACAGCTACAAAGAAATAGCTGAAATCCTTAATTCAAAGGGCTTCAAGACCAAAGAAGGCAACGACTTCAATAATAATTCCTTCCATGATCTCATAAAAAATCAGAAATACTGCGGCTACTACATATATAACAAGACCTGCAAGAAGAACAGAAAAGGCAAGCGTAATAAGCATAAATACAAGAATCCCGAAGAGGTCATCTGCATCAAGGGCGGTGCTCCTGAGATAATCTCCGAGGATATTTTCAAGAGGGCAATGGAAAAAATGGAATATAACAAGGGAAGAGCAGGTTCATACTCTGCAAAACGAAGCTATCTGCTGAGCGGACTAATTTACTGTGGTGTCTGTGACAGACCAATGACAGGCAGTTTCAGAAAGAGCGGTAAAGGATATGTGACCCGTTCATATCGCTGCTGTCATAATAAGGAAGAATGTGTCAACAAGGAGATACAGCAGGAATCGATAGAAGCTCTGGTATTAGACCTTCTCGAAAGCATAATCTTCAATACTTCTAATATTCCTAACATCATAAATGGCATAAGAAAGGCATATGAGCAGAAAAATCACACCAATATCGAAGAGATCGAAAGCCTCAATAATGTCATAGAGAGCAAGAACAGAAAGCTCCGGAACATCAAGGCAGCCATAATGACAGGCTTCATGGAAGATGATTTCAAGGACGAAATAACTAAACTAAAGGAAGATATCGAGCTGCTCGAAGAAGAAAGAGACAGACTGATACCTGCTGAATCTCCGCCTGACATAACCGAAGAAGCTCTCAGAAGCCTAATAGACATATTTTCAGACAAAGTAAAGTCAAGAAATATAGAGGACTGCAAGAGATTCATACAGGATTTCGTTGACAGCGTGATCGTATTCGAAGATAAGGTTGAGGTAAATCTGAAAATACCCGAACCGTCAAGCAGCCTCATAATCAGAAGAACCGTCAACAGACAATTCCTGCCAACTGTTCGTAAGAAGTCAAAACCCCCGTAAAATACAAGAAAAAACAGAGGGACAGTATATTTAATCCCTCTGTTTTTCTTCACCGTAAGCTAAAGTACGGGAGCTTAATGGAGCTGGCGAACGGACTCGAACCCCCGACCTGCGCATTACGAATGCGCGCAATGTTTTTATCAATCTTTTCGAAATCGTTCGCAAACCGCTGTATAATACGATTTTGCTGTTGCGGAATTTTGCGTCTGTTTCAGAAATATTCTCTTTTGTCGCAACTTTTTGCGACAAATTTGCGACAAATCTACCGGGTTATCTGATTGAGTCTTTATCCACTTTTAAGTAATTCATTAAGTCACATTTGTTTATTCTCCATACGCCTCCGACCTTTACGGCTTTAATTTCACCCTTTGCGCACAACCTTCTTCCTTGCTCGGGAGACACATCCAGTATTACACATACCATAGGCAAGTCCATAACTACCGGAACCTGCGACCAACTTGTTATCAGTTTGTTCTTATGATAGAATCCATATACTTTTGCCATAATATACCTCCAATAATGTTGCTCATTGCCGATCTATACCGCTATTCTTTGATAGCGCCAAGAAACTCCATAAAAGCCTCTTTGTTAAATCTCCATGAATTCTCGCCTACCTTAAACGCCGGTAGATCACCCTCTCTGCACATCTTTCTGATCTTCTGCTCGGTCAGAGCGAGGATCCTCGCAGCCATTGGAACATCAAACACGACCGGCACCTGATCCCAGTCGGTGATGTTTCGTTGATCTCGATACTGATTTGCCATTTTAAGCCCTCCTGAATTGCATTTTGTTCCGGAATAGTCTCCCGTGTATTTCATACAGCCTTTGAGAAATGCTGTATAAATCCCGAAAGTGAGCACCACTTTCTTTGCTTGCTATTCATAGTCCTGTTGTATCTTTTGAAAAATTCAATTAAAGTACCGAAAAATAATCCCGTGTATGTTTGCAATCCGGGCGTTGACAACCCGCAAACAAAAACACATTCATTCACAGAACCTATGAACATATCCACCGTATGCGTTGCAACCGCCCTGAGCGCTCGTGTGCGACGTGTTGCTGTATTATGTGGTATCTTTCCTTGTTGGTGGTAAAACTTCAACACGGCGCGTCTGAGCGCACGATATGTCAAAACAAGAAAAGCGGCACTTGTTCCGAGAGTACGGAGAAGTGCCGCTTATAGCTTTTGTTGTTCAGCAAGCTACATTTTTCAGCTTTATTTCGCTGTTAATGCAGTAGATCGCCGCTATCTCGTCCGGTTTTACTTTCTTCCCATAAGGAATATGCAGACAGATCATAGCAGCCTCACGGTAAAGAGCCGGTCCCGCGTTCTCATCGAAATAGAGCATTTCAGCGTCAATGTCGTAGAGCCAGTTATACGCTCCGATCTCTTTACGCGGCGTGGGCTTTGGGATCATCTTCTTGAATGGTGCTGTCATTATATTTACCTACATTACTCGCTGTTTCCGTCAATACGGGTCATAAGGTTATTCAGCTTTTTATCAAAGGTCAAAACAGTATCGCCTTTCTCGGAATGGAACGCGGCAAGCAGACAATCAACATAGTCGAGCTTTGTTTCAGCATAATACTGTAAGCCTTTGAGCGTGACCGCCTTGCTGTCAAGCGTTACATTCTTCAGGTTTACAAACGCCTTTAAGCCTTTTTCTATCGTTTCTCTGTCCTGCTTATATACGTTTTCAAGTACGTGGACAGCTTCAGCGAGAACTTCATCACGGACATACACCGCGCCTTGCTTTATCGCCGTTGCTGCCGTTTGCGCCTGTTCTTCAATATCACGGAGAATGAAACGCAGCACATAGTTTGTGTCAAGCATTACCATATCTTTCAGCCACCGCCCTTCCCCATGCTCCTTCTTCAAGCGGTATCAGATCGGGATTAGCGCAATCGTGCAGTATCCCCATGACCGCATCAACATCATCACTTTCATTATCAGCGGCACTTGATACACCGAGAACGATAAACAGAGCATTCGCCTGTTCTTCGGTCATACCGTCGATCATAATGTGCAGACGTTCTTTTGTACTCATATAAATGCACCCCTTTCA
>JAFZOA010000724.1 GCA_017550775.1 Ruminiclostridium sp.
GATATGAAGAAGGCATTTGCGGAGGCTGCAAAGAACAACAATGTCGTAGATTTTGCAAAGAGCCGCGGCGTCGAGACGACCCTTGACGAGATCAGGACATTCCTTGAAGAAAAGGCAAAGACCGACAAGGAACTTTCAAACGACGAGCTTGAAAACGCTGCGGGCGGATCTTGCATTGTTCCGAGTCCGGACACGGTGATTTCCTTGGTGGGTGTCGGTCTGTGCAACAACGAACCCATACATACTTCTATTACCTCGAATTGTATTTAACAGCAGTTTTCAGCGGCTCTGAGTTAAGGCTTGACACGTCAGTTTATAGTTTGACGGCGTGTCTTGCCTTAATTCTGTATGTTAGAC
Organism: Ruminiclostridium sp.; assembly: GCA_017550775.1. The sequence goes on from JAFZOA010000724.1 coordinate 358, forward strand.
CGCGCCGGAACAAAGAGCGGCACACCTTGAAGGGCGGTTAATAGAATGAAGAAAACCAAAAGACTTGCAATACAGGTCGGTCTGATCGTTTCGTTGATGTTCGTACTTACGATCTCAATGCTTGTGTATGTCGTAAGGCAGGGTACTCTGCAGATGTATATGGAGACAAAAAACAGCGAGATAGCTGCCGATGTAGATGAGTTCAAGGATCTGTTTATGAATCCTGATATCGCAGAATGGGTACTCAATGAATGGCAGAAGAATCCGGATATGGTTCTGGAGCCTACTGTGGAACTGCAGCTTGATTACGAGTATGAACTGAAGTATTCCGATTTCGGAAAGGTTATTGACATGGAATATGTCGAAACATGGGATGAAGAGACAAAAAAAGCTTTTCTGAAGGCGGTGTATAACGATCTTGTCAGATACTTTAACGAGATGCGTTCGAAAAATCGGGTCAACGCTGTTTACTGCCTTGACATCCGGGACTATGATGACCTGTATGAAAACAACAAGGATGATATTGCCATAATATTTGAATGCAGCGAGGAAACCGACGAGAGCGGAGATCATGGACTCGGTACTTATTTCGGGAATGAAGAAGGTTTCACCTCGGTCGCACTGATGCAGACAGGAAAATACGGTGTTGATTACGGAGACATAGTCTTTCAGATGCTGGATCCGTCAGATGATGAAGAAAACCTTTTATTGTATCTGGCAGTTTCGCCTGTTTTTATTGACGGAGAATTGAGATACATTTTATGTGTGGAATATGACTGGTCATCATTCGCGCATATCATGAATGTGAATCTGAACTACATGGTCTTATGGGGCGTTATCGGACTTCTTGTAACAAACCTACTGCTGATATTCTTCATTTATCTGAAAGCGGTAAGACCCATGGTAAAGGTAAATGCCGGTGTACGCCAATATATGGAAGACAAAAACAGCGCTGCGGCAGTGAATAATATGTCAGGGATAAAGGCTAAGAATGAGGTCGGAAGGATCGCCGGAAGCTTCTCGGAGCTCGTTGTGGAGATCGACCGCTATACCGAGGAAATATTGACACTGACCGGTGAACGGGAGCGTGTTGAGGCTGAGCTTGATCTTGCGGCAAAGATACAGAATGATATGCTTCCTAAGGTGTTCCCGGACAGACCCGAGTTTGATATGTATGCCTCTATGACCCCCGCAAAAGAAGTCGGCGGCGACTTCTACGACTTCTTCCTCATCGATGACGATCATCTCGGACTTGTTATTGCCGATGTGTCCGGCAAGGGTGTTCCGGCGGCTATGTTCATGATGATGTCTAAAATGCTTGTGAAGAACTACGCCATGACAGGCATGTCACCCGCCGAAGTCCTGAACAAAACAAATACGAGTATATGCGAGAACAAAAAGAACAAGATGTTCGTGACCGTATGGCTCGGGATCCTCGAAATATCGACAGGAAAGCTTACAGCGGCAAATGCGGGTCATGAATATCCTTCTGTACGGCACCCGGACGGTAGCTTTGAGCTGCTGAAGGATAAGCACGGTTTTGTTATAGGTTTACGAAAAAACAAGACATATACCGAATACGAGATTGAACTGAAAAAGGGATCAACTTTGTTCGTATATACCGACGGAGTACCCGAAGCTACAAACGGAGATAACGAACTCTTCAAAACCGAAAGAATGCTTGAAGCACTGAACAAAGAACCGGATGCGTCACCGGAAAAGCTGCTCGGAAACGTACACACCGCGGTAAACGATTTTGTCGGAGAAGCACCGCAGTTCGACGACCTGACCATGCTGGCATTTACAATAAAATAACGGAGTAATTACCATGACATTTACAGTGAACAAAAACGACGGTGAGCTTACGATAGCTCTCGAAGGAAGACTTGACACACTGACCGCGCCCGATCTTGAAGAAAAGCTCGACGAGGTGCTTGACGGCATCGAAAAGCTCACCTTCGACTTTGAAAAGCTCGAATATATTTCAAGCGCCGGTCTGCGTGTTCTTGCCGGAGCTATGGATATTATGGAGGAACAGGGCGGCAAAATGGTCGTAAAAAACGTCTGCTCCGATGTCCTTGATGTGTTTGAAGTCACAGGTTTTATCGAAGACCTGACTATTGAATGAGGCGGTGCGCTATGACACAGCTTGACATAGAAGCGTTAAAGGAAAATCTTCCGCAGGTACTGGAGTTCGTGGGCGCGGCTCTCGACGAGATAGGCTGCGGACATAAGCCGAGATTTCAGATCGAGACCGCGGTCGAAGAAGTCTTTGTCAACATCGCGAGCTATGCGTATGATCCGGAGACCGGACCCGCAACAATACGCGTTGAGACCTCAAAGGAGCCGCTTTCGGTCATAATGAGCTTCATAGATCACGGCAAACCTTACGATCCGCTTGCCAAACCGGATGTTGATCTTGACCGCCCGATGAAGGAACGCAAAAAAGGCGGTCTCGGGATATTCATGGTGAAAAAATCAATGGACGGTGTCAATTACGAATACAAGGACGGTCAGAATATTCTGACATTAACAAAGAATTTAGGGTGAATAAAATGGCTGAACAGAAAAACAAAATATTCAATCAGCAGGCGCTTGACCGTATAAACTCGCCGGAACAGCTCCACGACTATATGAAGGTCACAAACCCGGGAATATGGACAATACTCGCGGCGGTGATACTGCTGCTCGGCGGTATGTTTGCGTGGGCATCGGTGGGAAAGCTCGAAACGACGGCAAATGCTATGGCGGTAATCGAGAACGGCACGGCGACGGTAATGATCACCGAAGCGGCAACATCAAAGATCACCTCCGAAATGTCGGTGCGCATAGATTCGCAGGACTATCAGATATCCACGGTGAAGTATGACGATTACGGCAGAGCGTTTGCGTTTGCTCCGGTGACGCTCGCGGACGGTAATTACGACGCGAAGATAGTTGTAGAAACTATTTCTCCGCTGAAA
>JAFZOA010000725.1 GCA_017550775.1 Ruminiclostridium sp.
GATTTTTGACAGAAGATGTGATATTATATATAAAACAATGTTCACGGCTTAAGCCTGTAATGGCAGATACAGAAAATTCCTTAAGTTGTTGTAAAAAAACGGAGAAAAGATATGAAAAAGATCGCATCACTTTTTTCGGTCCTGATTCTGTGCACAGCACTCGCGGGCTGCGCAGGAAAGCCGGAGAATACGACAGCTCAGACCGCTGCGCCCGTATCGTATGAAAACGCAAAAGTAAGCTATCTCGGACCTGAGGGGACATACACGCAGGAAGCCTGTGAGACTTTTTTCGGCATTCAGGGCGAGTATATCCCGTATAAGACCGTAAACAACGCTGTGCAGGCGCTTGCCTGCGGCGAGAGCGACTACGCCGTTATACCGCAGGAAAACACGATAGGCGGTGCAGTCACAGACTATATCGATACGCTTATCGGGCAGACCGGAGTGTCGGTCGCCGGCGAGGTCGAGCTTCCGATAAACCAGAATCTTCTTGTGCTTCCGGGAACAGAGCTCGGCGAAATCAAAACCGTTTACTCTCACAAACAGGGGATAGCGCAGGGTAAAGAGTGGCTCTCGGAAAATCTTCCGGGTGCAGAAGTTATCGAGGTGTCAAGCACCGCAGAGGGTGCGAAAATGGTATCCGAGGGCAGCGACAAATCCTGCGCGGCTATCGCTTCGGCAAGCTGCGCGAGAGTGTACGGTCTTGATGTGCTCGCCGCCGCGATACAGAACAACGACAGGAACAAAACGCGGTTCTATGTGCTTTCGCCCGACGAACCGTCAACTGCGGCATCTGACAGGCTGGCGTTCATAGCATCGGGCGCGGCTTCCGAGCTTACGTCGCTGCTTACCGGGATGAAAGAGTTGAAAATGACGCTTGTGGCGCTCCACGACCGTCCGCTGAAAACCGAGCTCGGACAGTACAGCTATGTCATCGAATGCGCGGACAGCAGCTATGAGAGCTACCTGAAGCTCGCCGGAAAATGCAGTTTCGACTTCCGCTATCTCGGAAGCTTCACGGTGCGCTGATACGTTCAGTTCTCCTCAAAGAACGCCGTCGCGTCAAAGCTTATCGTGTTCTTTGACGACATCGAGATATTGCCTGCGGTAAGGACTGCCGTAGAGAATCCGCCGCCGAAATCCGTTAACACGAAAGTCATAAGCTCTGCGGTCTTTCCGCGCCCGGGAATGGTTATCTTCTTACCTTTGAGCACCAGATTGTACGAAGCGTCTGCGGCTGCTCCGCCGGTAGTCTCGACGGTAACGGTAAGCTTTCCTTTCGACGATGACGGCGCGGTGAACTCGAAGTACGCCGCGGAATTTCCCGTAAGCGTCATCTGCGGTGTCGCAGCGGTATCTGTATCGTCGAACGACACGTTCTCCGTTCTCTCGCCTCTCTTTTTGATGACAGCGGTCGATTTTGCAGCGGAAAGGTCGCGTATCTTATAGAACTCGGTGTACGAATTCATATCCTTGAATCCCGCGAACATAGAAGCAAAGCCGTATGAGCTTTTTGTGGCCTTAAGCCCTTTGTCTATCGCCTTATATGCGCTCGTGGAGTTTGCATAGGCCTTGAGGATA
>JAFZOA010000726.1 GCA_017550775.1 Ruminiclostridium sp.
ACCGTTTTTATAGTATCTCCTGCCTTTGCTCGTTTTTGCCCAGCCGGAATACTTTCCGATCTGTTCGCCGCTGTCAGAATATTTGTATGTAACTCCGTCTACGGTTTTCAGCTTGTCCGCAAACGCTGTCGCACTTGTGCAGGACATAGCCGCAATCGCAGCAAGCGCTGCTGCCGTAAGTCTGATTGATCTTTTCATTGTAATTTACTTCCTTTCCTAATAGATCATCGTTTTATATTTTTGTCGGTTCAATCCGACAGTGTTTCCGGAGTATCTGCGTTTATATCAAACTCCGTGTACAGCGTGATCTCCTTATAGCTGTCTCCCTCACCGGTATGGAATGTCTTAGAGACACGGTAATGCCCGTTTTCGAGCTTGCCGAAAATACTCGTCCAATCAATATTTATCATCTGACCCGAATAACCGGTAGTTTCCATCATGATCTTGCTGACCGCGTACTGCGGCCATGACGGTTCCCCGAAAACTTCAAGGTCTTTCCAATTGCCGTTCTTCGTTTGTTTCTGCAAGCCAAACTTACCATCGAAATACGCAAATCCCTGCTCATCGGCGCCCTTTGATTTTATATCGAGCTTCGCGCCGGTCTTTGATACTTCCAAGACCTCGATTGAGATACCGAACTCGTTCGTCATGCTTTCTTCTATGGTGAATTCACAATAGCGAGTTTCCGTTATATCGCCGCACGAGAATGTCATTCCGAGGCGGTAATCTCCCACGGGCAGGCTTCCCGCCGCTTCGCTCCAGTCAAGCTTATATTCGGTCACGCCGGAATTCTTTACTTTCAGTCCCAGATCCGATGTGGGAACACCTGCCTGCGGCGCGTAATACGACTGCCATTTACCGTCTGTCTTACGTTCAATGGTATATCTGTATGGATCTGTTCCAATTTTCTCATACCCCGTATCGCCGGTCTGAACTATCTGCAGGGTCATTTTGCGGGCGTTGTATTTCGTTGCGCGAAGTGCGATACCGAGCTTGCTTACCATGTCATCGGTTATCCTGAAAGCTGCATAATACATCTGTGTATCACTGTCGCCGGGAGCACGGTAGTCCGTGAACTCCTTTGCTATACGATATGTCCCGGCGGGCAGAGTGCCGTACAGCCACCTCCAGTCGAGCTTTTCCTCTTTGTCGGAATTCGACTCGACATCATACGCAAGGTCAATCCATGCCACTTCGTCGTTCAGGAATTTTACAGGTTCCCATTTGTCGCCGTTTTTACGTTCTACGCTGTAAGGCTCACCGTATTCGAGTTCGCCGGTATAGCTGCCGCCACGCTGTGAGATCACAAGCGTAAGTCCCTCGGCGGTCACGTCCTTCGCGGACATCGTTATTCCCCAGTCGTGAGTTTTTTCACCTATAACGAACTCGCAGTAATATGTGCTGCTGTTTAAAATATCATCTTTCGTTTCGCCTGTTCCGACATAGTTCACGAACTGCTTTGAAATGCGATATGTTCCGTCCGGCAAAGATCCGTATATATCGGAGAAATCCTCCTTTATCTCGGTAACTCCGTTCTCGTTTATCGGCTCGATATCTGGAGCCCATGTTACGGGATTCCCGTCCACCTTTTTCCATTCTCCGGATCCGGTTTTACTTTCAAGTACGAACCGAGCTTTATATCCGAGGTTACGTTTGACGTGGAAATTCGCGCCGCTCTGCTGTACAACGAGTTTAACGCTTTCGGGGCTCGCGTCCTTCGCGGTCATTGTAATGCCGAAAACATTCGGGGTGTGTTCGTCTATCGTAAATTCAGCGTATGCAGTAAACTGTCCGAGGAAAGCGCCCGTTATCTCACTTTTGACACCAACAGTTTTGGCAATACGATAATGTCCGTTCGGTATCTCGCTTTCGTACATATTACTTCCGTAAAACAGGATGAGATCGTCCTCTTCATCTCCGTATTCTTCGCCGCCGATCCCGAGAAGGCTGTCAAACCACATTTCTTCATCATTCCAGCGTTGTAGGTTAACGGGGTCGTATGTCTGCCATGTATCGCCTTTCTGAACCTGTATCTCGTAGCGATTGCTTATACCGTAAGCGAGCATTTCTGCGTACCTTACACTCCTGTCTCTTACATAATGCAGATTAAGGCTTGCTCGCGTGAGTTTGTTTACCGTTATTTTCAGTCCGCACGCCTCCGCGCCCTGCTGAACAAGTGCTTTGAGCTCATCGTCGGACGGCTGTTCTTCTGCGGGAGCGGTTGTATCGGCAGCATCAACAGGAATAACATCGCCGTCCTCGTCATAAACGTATTCCGACACTTCGCCCTGCTTATTTTCCGCAATATATTGGTCAATTTTTGCCTTGAACTCGGCAGTCTGTTCCTCATTCAGCACATCGTTGTTAATATAGTAATCATACATAGTGCTTACAGTGGCAGCTTTGACTCCCGCCGCTTTCCATTCATCAAGAGAATGAACATACAGCCAGTTCGGACATATCAGTTTGCCGCCAAATCCCCATGTCGTGTTGTTTATTAGCTCGCCCACAGTTCCGTTATCATCGAGATCGCCGGAGCATATTATGTCGATCACTCTGTCGGCTTCTTCACTGTTCTGCCACATTCTTCCGATATACTCCCGGTACTCATCGCCAAGTGCTTTTTTAGCATTCTCTGGAGAAATACCAAAATGAGCTATAAATGTGCATATATTCGCATAATCTGTGATGCTCTCGGGTGGGGTTGTTGTAATATCCACAGACATAAGCTCCCACTTTTCAAGCTCATTCGGGTCTGCAAGCGCAATCAGGCTATCGGGGATAGTGTTTATAGCAAAGTATGGATAATAGAACGCCTGCCTACGCTGTTCTTTCTCCCATTCATCAGCGGCAGTAAACGAAGAAAAGTTATCTGTATCCGGTGTAGCAGGATCCTCATCTACTGTCGTCGAATCGGTAAATGTTATCGAAGGTTCCGTCATAGTGGTATTATCCGTTGTCACTACCGAAGGTGTATCGGGACCTCTTACCGCTATCTTATCCCAGTTC
>JAFZOA010000062.1 GCA_017550775.1 Ruminiclostridium sp.
GGAAGCAGCGCGGGCGCGTCGAAGAAGGGCGCATCCGGCGAGCAGAAGGAGCCCCGCTCCATGTCCGTTGAGGACGCATATCTCGTACTCGAGGCCGCAAGCTCGGTGGTATTCATCCCCGGCTACGGTATGGCGGTCGCACAGGCACAGCACGCGGTAAAGGAGCTCTGCGACAAGCTCGAAGCCAACGGTGCCGAAGTCAGCTTCGCTATCCACCCGGTAGCGGGACGTATGCCCGGACACATGAACGTACTGCTCGCGGAAGCTAACGTGCCGTATGAACAGCTCAAAACTGCGGACGAAATGAACCCGCAGATGCCGAACACGGACGTTGCTATCGTGATCGGTGCGAACGACGTTGTAAACCCGTCGGCTATCAACGACGAGACCTCGCCGCTCTACGGTATGCCGATCATCAACGCTTTCGAGGCGCGCACGGTATTCGTGCTCAAGCGCGGCAAGGGCGCGGGCTTCTCGGGTGTTGAGAACCCTCTGTTCACCAACGACAATACCGTAATGATATACGGCGACGCGAAGCAGACCGTCTCCGCTCTCGTAAGCGAGTTCGACGACAAGTGATCTGAACAGAAAAAACAATAAAACACAGCACCTGCTCTGCGGCATTCTGTCGTGAGGCGGGTGCTGTTTCTGTCAAGTGATGGTTGTTATCTTTTACCGGCGCTTTGTCTGAATATCTGCTCGGTATTGCGGTCAAGCTCGGTTATCGTCCCGACTATAAACTCCTTGGGCTCGGTAAAGCCTTCCGTCACCCACTGCGAGATAACGGAGATACAGCCCTGCGTGCGGTATTCCGTGATATACCGCAGCCGTGTATCGCCGAAGCCGATATCGAACTTCTCCGACCCGACCTGGCGGAACAGTCCCGTCATGCACTTGCCGAACTTTGTCCGGAGAGTCACCTTGACATTGGGGCTGAAAATCATTCTGAAAACAGTGCGGTTCTCGTTTATGTAGTCGATGAGCTCGGTGAAGAACTTATCCGTCGGGAGCTCCTGAAGCCGCAGGACAAGATCGCTTATCTCGACAAGTATGTCCTGTTCGGTCTTGTCGTAGAGGTCATAGATATCGAGGTAGTGTTTATAGAAGGTGCCTCTGTTTATATCGGCTATATCCGTGATATCCTTGACCGTGACCTTACTTAACTCTCTGTCCATGAGGAGCTGCGCGAGAGCGTCGCGTATTGCTTTTCTGGTTCTGGCTGTTCTGCGGTCCGGTGATCTTTCTTCCATTGTCATCATTCCTGTATCTTGTATAAGTTTTGTTGTGTTTGTTCTCTTACCTGACGGTATTATAACACAGATACGGTGAAATTGCAATATTATCCCGCGTCAATTGAGAAAAAAGTTGCACGATAATGTGGGTGTACATCGGCGCGTATGTACGGTGTACGACGAAGGATATGAGGAAAAGCATCAATTTTGTGCAGTTCTGTCACCAAAGCGACAGCTGCGGGCGTGAGTGTTGCTTATGCGACATTCCGGAGCAGGATCGATGATTGAAATATCCGGAAAAATGTGGTATTATGTAATCACACCAAGAAAAACAGATAAAACAAATAACACATGATAACAATTCTTCAATGTTCTTCTCCATAGCAAGTACGCCCGCACGGTCAGTGCGGGCGTTCTTGCTTAAGCTTGTCAAAAAGGATGTTTGGCCTGTAACAAGACCATTCGGGTTTCGTGGTACGGGAATGGTTCCATGCGTTTATGATTTTGCTGCGCAAATCCGCTGGGGCAAGGGACGCGCTTTTCTGATATCCGGAGAACACTGAACTTCGAGGCAGATAACTTGTCCATTACTGAGTAGTAACATACGGAATGCGTGCAGGATCAGCCTGCCGAGGGGACGGGGGGCGAGTAGCCCCCAGCGGGTGCAGGGCAGAGCCCTGCCGAGGGGAC
>JAFZOA010000727.1 GCA_017550775.1 Ruminiclostridium sp.
ATATCCGCTCTCCGCCGCGTGGGAGCCTGCGCCCGCGTGCTCGGAACGGATCTTTCCGGATAAGTCCTGAAGCATGGTGGAGTAGGTTATGAGGTTCTTGTCTATTGCGAGAGAATAGTTGCCGATAGGCTTTATGGTGGAGCCTATGGCGCTTACCGCCTGAGTTGCGCGGTTGAAGCAGTTGTCACCGGGCTTCTCGCCGATGCCGCCCGCGATCGCGAGAACGTCCCCGCGATAGTCCATGATGACGAACGCGCCCTGGATGAGCCTCTTGCTGTCCGCGGGAAGGGACGCATCGTAGGAGCTGAGGCAGGTGTAGGGGTCCTCGAACACTTCGCTCAGACGCTTCTGCATCTCCATGTCCACGTTGAGGTAAGCGGTATAGCCGCCGCTCCTGAACTCGTCCCATGCCTCGTTGTAGGTTATTCCGAGTTTCTGGGAGAGGTCGTTCACGATCTGGTCGATAGCCGCGTCAACGTACCAGTCCTGCGACACGGTGTAGGAGCCGTTCCACTGGTAGGCGAGTGAGCTGTCCTCGCCGAGTATCTCCTCCCACGGGACGTTCTGGTAGTAGAGATCGCCGTCGTCCTTGTTGTCCTCGGTGATGATGCCGTAGTAGTCGTTGTAGCGCATATCGGTGTAGCCGTAGTATGAGCCTTTGACCGGGCGGCGGAACTTGACCTTCTCGGCGATAGCAGCCTCATATTCGTCGGTGTTGATATAGCCCTGTGCGTAGAGACAGTCTTTGAGGGCGTATTCCTGACGTATCTTGGATTGTTTCAGATTTGCGTAGGGGTTGTAGTTCGACGGCGAACGGACGATACCCGCGAGTATCGCCGCTTCCGCAACGGTGAGGTCCTTGACTTCCTTGCCGAAGTAGTAGTACGCCGCTGAGCCTATGCCGTAAGCCGTTCCGCCGAAGCCGATACGGTTGAGATAGCTTTCGAGGATATCGTACTTGGTGTACTTGTTTTCGAGGGACAGGGCGCGGAATATCTCGCGGAGCTTTCGCCCTATGGTAGTCTCGTTGTCCTTGGTGATGTCGCGCACGAGCTGCTGGGTTATGGTAGAGCCGCCGTCGGTGCCGCCGAACAGAGCCTTGACCGTTACCGAGAGGGTACGCTTCCAGTCAACGCCGTTGTGCTCGAAGAAACGCTGGTCTTCGACCGATACGAACGCGTCGATGACGTGCTGGGGGATATCCTCGATGTCAACCCAGATACGGCTCGTCTCGCCGCTTATCTGCTTTACGAGAACGTCCTCGCCGGTCTTGTCCTTCGAGTAGATGAAGCTCGAATATGAGAGCTCTACGTTGGTGAGGTCAACGTCGAAGCTGCTCTCGGCGAACTGCATGACGTAGACGGTGAGCGCCGCGGCGACGATGCAGAACGTGATTATGATTATCAGCAGGATGCTCAGCAGGGTAGTGCCGAAGAATGAGAGCACTCCGCCTATCTTCTGCCAGACGGACATCTTGTGGGTGTGGTAGTAGCTCTCCACCGCCTGTTCGTCCTTGTTCATTTTCCTGCGGGATTTGGGCATATAGTCCTCGTCCCGTATCTTTACATATTTTATCTTTTTTCCGCCCATGATGTTTCCTTTGAAATGATTTGTACGGCGCGCAGCGAGTCCGCGGCCGGATATACAGATTTATTATATCATCTTTTTGTGGGTTTGTTAATACTTAATCGGAAATTTTGTGCAAAATCACCAATACAAAACTGCGCCGACAGTCATAATACGACAAAATAACCGTACTGCTGTGGGATTTTCGGATTTCCGATTGACAAAAATGTCCGGAAGTAGTATAATAGCTGTACAGATCATTCCGTGGGGGCGTAAAGGTTTCGACGGGGGTCATGAAGTAGGTTAAGCACGCGGAGTTCGCCTAAACTCCTTAATAATGGGTAACTTTAAAATTAAACGCAGATTCTGAAGATCTTGCACTCGCTGCCTAAGTGCAGCGCGTCCGCCTGAAGAGCGCTGCGGCTTCAGCTCGGGCGTCACACAGCAGCCAACGCGTCGGGTGAGAGCTCTGTAACCCTTCGCGCACTCAAAGAGCTGCCACAAGGTCTATCCTGTCGATCGGAGAGACCCGCGGGAGATACAAAAGATCGGATAAGCGTGTAGAAAGACCTGTGGATCGGCTTTCGGACGGGGGTCCGACTCCCCCCGCCTCCACCAACGGGCAGTCGCCCGTTTTTCCGTCTCGGGCGCAGCCTGAGACGGTATTTTTCTTCCTCGCGGGCGATTGCCCGTTTTTCCGTCTCGGGCGCAGTCTGATACGATTTTCTCTTCCTCGATGTCGTTATTCCCTTCTCTTTGTTTCAGTTACCTGTGCAGAGCGCGGGCAGTCGTCCGTTTTTCCGCGGGCACTTGCCCGTTTTTCCGCGGGCGATTGCCCGTTTTTCCGTCTCGGGCGCAGTCTGAGACGGTATTTTTCTTCCTCGATGTCGTTATTCCCTTCTCTTTGTTTCAGTTACCTGTGCAGAGCGCGGGCACTTGCCCGTTTTTCCGCGGGCGTTTGCCCGTTTTTCCGTCTCTCCGTCTCTTACCTTCCGTAAGGGGCGGTTTTTCTTTTCCCTCTTTCTCCCCAAAACAGAACGGTATTGACTAATGACGGGAAACGTGATATACTTATCTCATGCCGGAATGTATAAACTCTGAATTACCGATCTCATGCCAGCTCACCGACATCTCAGCATCATTCGTCATCGGCAGGTAAGAAACGGATAAAACAGTATAAACTCCGGCACCGAGGTCTTGTATGGAACTGGTCATCTACGGAATGATAACTCTGGGCGCACTTATAATGGTGCTTAATGTCATAAACTATCTGCGTTTCATGAAGAGCACCCGCGACGTTCTCTCGGGAAACAGGCTTCACGACAAGGTCTGGGCGTGGATAGCGCTTGTTCTGCTCACATTCTTCCTTGTGGGGTATGTTCTTGTCGCCGTGTTCGGCAAGCCCGACCTGCTGATGTCGATGATACTGTTCGGCGGGAGCGTTTTCGTCTTCATCGTAAACTATCTTATGTCGAAGCTGCTTGCGACTGCGAAGGAGCGAAGCATTGACGTTGCCGAGGTGATAATCGGAGCTGTTGACGCGCGCGACCCGAACCTGAACGGTCACAGCCGCCATGTTCAGAATCTCACGATGACGCTGTACAAGTATATGCCGCAGTCGATGAAGCAGGAGATAAACCCTGTGAGCCTTGAATACGCGTCACTGATGCACGACGTGGGGAAGCTCGGGATACCGGAGGCGATACTCAACAAGCCGGGGAAGCTTACCGACGAGGAATGGGAGGTCATGCGCCGACACCCGAAGATAGGGGTAGAGGTGCTGAGACCGCTGCGTTCGTTCAGGCGGATAATGCCGTGGATAGAGTACCACCACGAGCGGATAGACGGCAAGGGGTACTATAAGATACCGGGGAATGAGATACCGCTTGCGGCGAGGGTCATAGCGATAGCGGACACATACTCTGCGATAACGATGCGGCGCTCGTACAAGGCACCGAGGACACACGAGGACGCGATACAGATAATAAAGGAGGTTGCGGGGACGCAGCTTGACGCGGAGCTTGTGAGGATATTCTGCGGCATACCGAAGGAAGAGCTTGTGGCGTGTGCGCCGCAGAAGATAGAGATAACGGAGCTTGGAAAAGCCCGGTGAACGAGCTAAGAAGAAGCAAGCCTGTCCCGCAGGAAAGCGGGGCAGGCTTTTCTGATATCCGGGGAACTCTGAACTTCGAGGCAGATGACCCGTCCATTACTGAGTAGTAACATACGGAATGCGTGCAGGCTCAGCCTGCCGAGGGGACGGGGGGCGAGGAGCCCCCAGCGGGGAGTGGGGCAGAGCCCCACCAAAGGGCAGAGTCCCACCAAAGGGCAGAGCCCACCAAAGGGCAGAGCCCCCCGCCGGGAGTTACCGCTTCTTGTAGATCACGAGCTCGGGGTCTTTACCGTCTTTCTCGTAGGTGCAGACGAGGATGAAGTCCATGTTGGCGAGGACACCGAAGCATCTGGAGCCGCCGAACTCACATTCGAGCTGATTACCGAGGTAAGTGGCACCGTCGTCGAGGAACTTCACGGTATTGCCGTTGGGGAGCCGGTAGGGGAGGTTCACATAGCTTCCCACAAGGGCGTTGAGCTTTTCGACCTTTGGCATACCCTCGATGCCGAGGGCATTGATCTCGTCAATGAGCTTATGCTTGAACTCCTCGAACTGGCCGCCGTCGCTGAGCTGTTCATAGCGCTTCCAGTAGTCGAGCTTAGGGAGCATCCCCTTAAGATACTCGCGGACTTCGGCTTCGGGGTGCTCGGGGGTGACCATATTCTTCACGCACACGTCGATAAGATCGTCCATGCTGCTGTACATATACTCGCCGTCCGCGTAGCACCATTTGCAGTAATCCTCGTTGTACGAGCCGTCCTTCTCACGGCTCACGGAAGCGTCCTCAAGGGGCATTCCGCAGCACTGGCAGATAAGCTCTCTGGGCGAGCCGAGGAGAGTGTTGATAGACACGTCGAAGAGCTTGGAGAGAAGTTTCAGGGTCTCCGTGTTGGGGACAGTCTCACCGTTCTCCCAGCGCGATACTGCCTGTCGGGTGACAAACACCTTCTCCGCGAGGGCATCCTGGGACATACCGTTCTTTGTGCGAAGCTCGAATATTATGTTCTTGCCGTTCATACGACCGACCTCCTTCTTTCATTTGCGTTTCTGCTGTTATTATACCATAAGCGCACAGACACGTCAAGCAACTTGCCGTTGCTCCGCCCCCGCAGACCGGGACTGGGCAGAGAGCTACAGTTTTTTATAGTTTACAGTTTACAGTTCTTTCAGTTTACAGTTTACAGGTTACAGTTTACAGTTGTGGTGTCGCCTGCGGCGACTTATTTGAATCGTGACGAAGGGGGAGTGCGTTTCTGCCCCGAAAGATGAATTTATATAATTGTGACAAGCTATCTCACTTTGTCACAATTCAAAATCGTCCGCGCAGCGGACACCACAACTGTAAACTGTAAACTGTAACCTGTAAACTAAAACTGTTAATATTGTATTGGCGGAGTAATAACAGTTGACAAGCGATAAAAACAGGTGTATAATGTTAATAAAGTATATGCAACATGACGATAGCTTGTTGCGGCTTATGCAAGGGGGAATAAATATGCTTGAACTAATTGAACAGAAGAAAATGAAAAAGACAGGTACGGAAGAAGAACTCGCCGGAATGCGGGAAAGGCTCATAGATCTCGCAAATGCGGCGAAGGCTGCGAAGATCCCCGTGATAATCACGATCGACGGCTGGGCGGCGGCAGGGAAGGGGTCCCAGATCGCAAAGCTCATAAAGTATATGGATCCCCGCTTCTACAACGTAGAGCCGATACGCATACCGAACGAGCAGGAGAAAAGAAAGCCGTGGATGCACCGCTACTGGCTGAGGCTCCCGAAACAGGGAGACTTCCTTATCCTCGACGGAAGCTGGTTCAGCGATACGGTCAAGTCCTATATGCACGGGGTCATTGACAAGGAGCAGTACAAGCGCCGTATCGAGGATATCAACGTCACCGAGAGACAGCTCCATGACGACGGCTACCTCATAATAAAGCTGTTCCTGCACATCACGCAGAAGGAACAGAAAAAGCGCCTTGAAGGGCTCGCGGCGGACGAATTCACCCGCTGGCGCGTGGACGAGCACGACTTCGAGAACAACAAGCACTACGATAAGCGCTTCAAGCGGTTCGACAAGCTTCTCGAAGCTACCAATACCGCCGCCGCTCCGTGGAACATCATTCCCGCCAACGACCGCTTCACCGCCCAGTACGAGATCATGCGCACAGTCACCGAGGCTATCGAGGGTGCAGTGAACGCGAAGAACAAGGGCGAGGAGTACATAATGCCCGCACAGTTCACGACCCTCAAGGACGTGAGTAAGCCGTATTCTTTCAGCTTCGTCAAGACAAAGAAGCTCGCAAAGATCGACATGAACAAGTCGCTCACCGACGAGGAATACCGTAATCAGCTCAAAAAGTATCAGTCGCGGCTGTTCGAGCTCCAGAATATGTGCTATCAGCGCAAGATACCCGTGGTCATCGCCTACGAGGGCTGGGACGCGGGCGGAAAGGGCGGCAATATCAAGCGCGTCGCTTCGTCTCTCGACCCGCGCGGATATGAGGTGAAGCCGATAGCCGCTCCCGAGCCGTCCGAGCTTGCGCGGCATTACTTATGGCGTTTCTGGACGCGGCTTGAGAATGACGGTCACTTCACGATCTTCGACCGCACATGGTACG
>JAFZOA010000728.1 GCA_017550775.1 Ruminiclostridium sp.
ATATCGCATCAAGGCGCTCACAGCCCGCCGCAAAGAAGCGTCCGACGTATGTCATCGGCGTACTTTCGGCTGCCGCTTCGCTCATTTTTATGGGTATAGCGCTGCTTATATCGGTACATACCTCACCGATAGGCGCTTATGCCGCCATAAAACTTGCACCGGTGATGCTTATCTTCCTCGGTGCCGAGATAATATTCGCTGTCATCAGGAAAAGCTCGCTTCGTATAAGAATAGATATCCGAAGTATTATCGTTATCGTGTGTTTGATTGCTGTCTCGTCCGGTCTTTCCGTGATATCCGTAGTCGCGTCCGCAGGAACAGGCGAGAGGATATACGCCGAACAGCGCATACAGAATATGCTCGCGAACGACCTTCGCGATACTATCGCCGAAGACTACATAAAAAGCGTTGACATAGAGACCCAGCTTTTCGGTGAGAACGCGGAGATGTATAAAACTCCCGCAGATCTTACAGACGGCGATATCATAAATCTCAAGGTAAACTTCTCTGATGCACAGATGACGATACGCGAATTCGCGAAGGACTGTAAGAAGATAATAAACAATCTTCACAAGCTTCCGTACAATTTCGGCAAGATCGAGTTTTTCGCAGATGATATGGTGAACAGATATATCCTGAATGTTGACTGGCATTATCAGGCCGACTTCGACGCTGACAAGCTCGCGACGCTCGTGAACTACTTCGGTAACGGCATCTCGGACAATGATATCCCGGATATTTCGGAAGACGACGATTAAAAGGAGACATTTATGAAAAAGAGAAAACTTATCGGTGCATTTCTTGCGACGCTGATGTCCGTAAGCTGTATCACATCTTTATCGGTAACTGCTTCTGCGGCATCGGTAAAATGCAGCACGATCTACACCAAGGACTACACAACACTGAAGCTTACCGCGGTCAATGCAGGGGATAAGATCTACTATACGCTCGACGGGTCCGACCCCACTACCGATTCGCTTCTTTATACCAAGAAGCTCGGGTTCCGCGAGCCTAAAACGGTAAAAGTCGCGGAATTCAACAGCAGCGGCGAGCTTGTCGGGAAAATAAAGACTGTAGAGATCGAGAGACTTCTCCCGAAGCCGAAGCTCGTTGTATTCGACAAGCTTGACGGTACCGCGAAAGTCACCGCATCCTGTGAGGTCGAAAATGCAGTTATCCACTATACGACCGACGGAAGCGAGCCTACAGAAAACTCCGAGATACTTGAAGACGGTCACGTGCTTACCGTTAAGAAAGATAACGAAATAAAAGCTGTATCGGTGCTGAAAGGCTGGAAAACAAGCGCAGTCGCTTCGATAAAGCCGCTTGATCTCGTTACCGAGGACTCGTACTCGGATTATGTACATACGGCGCTTGAGATAACTAACAAGATACGTGCCGAGCACGGTCTTTATGCTCTCAAGCTCAACAAGAAGCTTTGTGATGCAGCGCTTCTCAGAGCCAAGGAGCTTTCGACCAATTATGACAACGGACATACCCGTCCCAACGGCCAGCGCTGGGTAACGACACTGAAAGAATTCGGATATATCCATAAGTACGCTTCCGAAAACTATGGAAAGCTTGACCGTTCGGGCATCAACCCCGAAGAGATAATGGAACTCTGGATGATTTCCCGCGCCCACAGCGACGCTATTCTCAACACAGACGGAAAAGATGTCGGATTCGGTTTTTATCAGGCCGACGGATATGTTTACTGGATCCAGCTTTTCGGCGAAGTTATGAGCTGAAGATCAACGCAGATATGATTATATTTGAAGGATCTCCTTCGTCCTCGGCGGGGGAGATCCTTTCTTTTTATACAGCTTATTGACGGAAATATATATGGATTTTCGGATTTTATACAGCATAAATATACAAAATTGACGTAAAAAAGAAAATATAGCTA
>JAFZOA010000729.1 GCA_017550775.1 Ruminiclostridium sp.
CGGGCAAATTTGCACCTTTCGGGTCGTCACGAGCGCGTATTCGTCGTAATTTTCTGCGTTTTGCTCAATTTTCTCTGCGTTCAACCCTCGCCGGATGTCGCTTTTGCTGCACAAAAACGCCCCCTGCCATACCGCAAGGGGCGCTTGTCACTTATCTGCTGTCATTCCGGGGAGCCGGTCACTTCTCTATCGCAGCGGTGCGGTAGATGAACTTCACGCTGCCTGTGCCGCCGGTGTAAGTCCCGTACTGCTCCGAGAGCTCCGATACCGCGTTCAGGCGGTCTATCATGCCGCCGAGGTCGCCGTCCACGAGCGTTACTATCTTGCTGACACCCTCGTCGTTGAACTTTCTGCACCCGTCTGAGAGCTGCTCCGAGCCGTCGGTGAGCTGTGTTATACCGTCGATGAGCGCCGGGACATTGCCGTCGAGCTCCGCGATACCGTCACAGAGCTGTCCGGAGCCGTTGGCAAGTGCCGCTGTTCCGGAACTTAACTGCTCCAGCCCGCCGTTAAACTGCTTTGCGCCGTCCGCCGCCTGCGCCACTCCTTCGGTGTACTGTGCAAGACCGGTGTAGAACGTGTTGTAGCTGTCGAGCTGATCTTTAAGGTCGGAAAGCTTCTTTACGCCCGCTTTTGCCTCGCTGAGCCCCGCCTTGATCTTATCCTGTACGTCCTTCGAGTTATAGTTCTGCTCTATCAGCTCTGCGACCTTCCCGTCGGTTGTCTGCGCGATCATCGCGGTGATCTCGTCGGACTGCATCTGCTGTTCGGTGGCTGCCGCGATCTGCGCCTTTACCTCATCGGACTGCATCTGCTGCTCTGTTGCGGCTTCGATCTGCGCCTTTACCTCGTCCGACTGCATCTGCTGTCCCGCAGCACCGGTGAGCTTAGCCTGTGTCGCTTCGTCGATCATGCCTGCCGCGACCGCCTGTTCGTACGCTTCGGGAGTCATTCCCTGGCTTTCGAGCACTGCCGCGAACACCTTCGCCTGCACAGCCTCGGTGACCTTGGCGGTAACTGTCTCCTTCACGGTCTCGACTACCTTCGCGGAGACCTGCTCCTTCACTGCCTTGGTGACCTCGGCTTCCACAGCCGCGCGGTTGGCTTCGACAACCTCGGTGACCTGCTGCATAGCGGTCTCCTTTGCCGTTTCGAGCACCTTGTCGCCGTCAAGGGAGGCGATGATCGCGTCGAGTGTCTGCGCGTAGTTGTCAATGGTCAGGGTATATCCTGTGATACCGGCGGCTTCAAGCTGTGTATTCGCCATGTCGAGCAGCGAGTTGAACACCTGCTCGCTTCCGGCGGAAAGGCTCGCGCTGTTGGAGTTGAGCGTGTCAAGTCCGGCGGAAAGCTTCTCGGAGCCGGTATAAAGCTGCGCGGCACCGTCGTTTGCGGCATTCGCGCCGTCCTTCAGCTGCGCGGCACCGTCGTACAGCGCGCTCACGCCGTCCGTCAGTGCGGAGGACTTATCGAGCAGCTCCGCGAGACCCTCGTGCAGTCTGTCCGAGCCGTCCATGAGGTTGTTCATTGCGTCCGTAAGCTTGTCGATGTCCTCGGTAAGCGTTCCCTCTTTGTCTCCGAGGTCAAGGTCGATGCCGTTGAACATCTCGTTGGTAGCGAGTGTTACGGTATTGGTCATCTCAAAGTCGGTCACGTCTGCGGCGATCTCGAAATATCCGGGGATATCGGCTATTTCCGAGCCGATAGTCTCAGCCATTCCCGGGAACGCCATGCCGATGACGAAAGTGCGGTCGCCGTCGTTGACGGTCTTGCCGTTTGTCACCGTTACATTGCCAAACCTGTCGTTGTCGAGCATTACGCCGGTGACAGCCGCGAACGGAACGTATATCCTGCTCGTTTCACCGTTTATAACCTTGTCCTCGTACTTGTTGTTGGTGTAGTCAAATCTGACAGTTACCCGTCCGCTCCTGCCGGCGAGCGCTTCCGGAGCGATCTCCTCGCCGTCGAGAGTATAGGTGACCTTCATATCTATCGGGAGTTCTTCGTTCGACGTTCCCTGATAGTAGATGTCCTTTCCGGCGGCGTTCCATGTACGCTCTCCGCCGTTCTCGCTGTATGTCTCGTCGCCCTTGACATTGGTAACTCCGGTCAGGGACGAGGTCTCTGTGAGAGTATCCCGGGAATCCGGGTTGGAGAGGTGGTCGCTTACGATCACCTTGTTGGTGCTGCCGTTAGCGTTTGCGAGCACATACACTGTCTCGTCCTTGCCCGGCTCGGCTTCCTCACGCTCGGTCTTTTCTTCCGCAGCGGGCTCCTCGGTCTGGACCTGAGCGCCGGTATTCTCGTTGACTGCGTAGGCGGCGGTAGCTCCGACCGCTCCCGTAAGCATTGCGCAGCAGGCTATATAGGATATCTTCTTAATAAGTGACTGTTTCATAGTTATCTTCCTTTCGTTATATATTGCAGGTCGTTCAATGACTGTGCAGAAGTCTTCCGATGTGTCCGTGGGAAGCGGACTTTTCTCCGTTCATTCCGAGCGTCGTGTGTCTTATTACCGTGTCACAGAGCATCAGAAGCGCCGGGAGTATGAATATTACGCATACCATGCTTATCACAGCGCCGCGCGCCATGAGCATACACATCGAGCTTATGATGTCGATGTCGGAATATACCGCAACTCCGAAGGTCGCCGCGAACAATCCCATGCCGCTGACGATTATCGACGGTATCGAGGTTGTGAGCGCTGTCATGACCGCATCGTGCTTATCCGCACCGCCTATACGCTCGGACTTGTACCGGGTGGTCATAAGTATCGCGTAATCGACTGTCGCGCCAAGCTGTATCGTGCTGATGCAGATAGGAGCTATGAACGGGAGCGACTGACCGAAGAAATGCGGGAGACCGAGGTTGATGAAGGTCGCGAGTTCTATTACAGCTATCAGAATGAAGGGTAAGGATACCGACTTCTCAACTATCGCTATTATCACGAATATCGCAAGTATCGACACCGCGCTTACCACTTCAAAGTCGTGACCGGTCGTTTCGATCATGTCCTTTGTGCAGGGCGCTTCGCCTATCAGCATACCGCCCTCGTCGTACTTCTTGAGTATCGCGTTCAGGTCGTCAAGCTGGGCGTTCACCGCGTCGCTCGCTACCTTGTACTCCGAGCTTACGAGGATAAGCTCCCACTTGTTGCTGATTAGCGTTTCCTTCAGCCGGTCGGGAATGACCTCCTCCGGTACGAGCGGACCTACCACGCTTTCAAGCCCGAGCACATACTTTACGCCGTCAACCTTCTCCATTTCGCCGATCATCGAGCGTACGTCCTTCGCGCTTGTGTCGGAATCCACCAGCAGCATGTGGGTCGAAGCCATGTCGAAGTTGTCACGGAGCTTGCTG
This sequence comes from Ruminiclostridium sp., assembly GCA_017550775.1. The sequence continues at coordinate 3,361 of JAFZOA010000729.1, forward strand.
TTTGCTATCACATAGTCTATATCCTCAGGCAGGCACTCTCCGAGATCGTAATAAACCTCTGCATTGGTCTTTGAGTAGCCGTAGTACGCCGGGAATATCAGCATCGCGAACACCGCTATGAATACCGGGAATACCTTTGTGATGCCCTTTGCGAGCTTGCTCATGTCGGGTATCAGCGAGCGGTGCTTTGTCGCCTGGAGCGGCTTGTCAAGCAGCAGTATCAGCGCCGGGAGCACTGTCACGCAGCCGACCACTCCGAGCAGAACGCCCTTCGCCATTACGATACCGAGGTCTGCGCCGAGGGTGAAGGACATGAAGCAGAGCGCTATGAAGCCGGCTATCGTGGTAACGGAGCTTCCGAGCACGCTGGTGAGCGTTTCGTGTATCGCCTCCGCCATTGCTTCCTTGTGGTCGCTTATTGTGCGGAGCTTCTCATTGTAGCTGTGCCAGAGGAAGATCGAGTAGTCCATGGTCACCGCGAGCTGTAACACCGCTGACAGAGCCTTGGTGATGTAGCTTATCTCGCCCATGAAGTAGTTGCTTCCGAGGTTCATCAGTATCATCATACCGATGCTCGTGAGGAACACGAAGGGCACCAGCCAGCTGTCGAGAAAGATCATCATTGCTATGCAGGCGAGCGCTACAGCGATACCCACATATATCGGTTCCTCCTTCTCGCAGAGATCCTTGAGGTCGGTGACGAGCGCCGACATTCCGGCTACGAACGCCTGTTTGCCTGCGATGCCGCGGATCTCTCTGATAGCGTCCATTGTCACGTCCTCAGAGGTGCCGCTGTCGAAGAACACCGCCATTATCGTGGCGTTCCCTTTATTGAACGCGCTGTACACCTTTTCGGGGAGCATCTCCTTCGGTACCGAAAGATCGGCTAAGTTCTCATAACACAGCACCGTGTCAACGTGATCGACGGTTTTGATATCGTCCGCGAGCTGTGCTATGTCCTTTCCGGGCATATCCTCCAGTACGATGAGCGAGAACGCGCCCTTGCCGAACTCGTTCTTAAGCTCCTCCTGTCCTATCACCGTTTCCATGTCCGACGGTAAGTAGTCGAGCATGTCGTAATTGATCCTTGTGCCGATCATACCGAGTATCGCCGGGATCATAAGCAGCAGGCTTATTATCAGTATCGGCTTGCGGTATTTCACGACTGCGTTTGCGAATTTCATGATCGTTCTTCCTTTCTTTATTTGATGTAAGCTTTCGGGTCTATCTTCTCCTTTTCTCTTTACAACTGCATTATAGCACGCTTTGCGGCAAAAGAAAACGGTCAGTTTGCCTGTCCGTGTACAAAACTCATACACGGCAGACAAAACTGACCGAAATTTAGGCATGGCAGGTATGGATGCACAAAAAAGTGACCTCCCCATTCCGGGAAGGTCACCGTAACACATAATATTCTTCGTCAATATCGCCTGAAGCCCTGCAGGAACAGCATTATCGCAAGCCACAGCATATTCCAGCCTATCAGTATCTCCGGCGAGAATACGAATGTGTAAGACGAGAACGAGAGGAAGATCAGGAACAGAACACCGACAACGATGCCGAACAGCATCACTCCTCTTGACATACTCACGTCTTTGAGCAGCTTCTTTGACGCGTTGATGCCTTTCGCGAGGGAAACAAAGCTTCCGGTGCAGGAAAGCGCCCCACAGCCGCTCGGAGTGTAGGCGGTGCATTCGCCGTACAGCTTGTGCAGGCTCGCACCGATTATCTTTATCTTCTCGGGGTCTATATCGAACAAGTCGGAAATCTTGCCCGTGGTTATCAGCGAATCCGTGGTCTTCAGGTGGACCGAAACTCCGCGGTCGGTAAGCTCTTTGAGCTCGGAGCGCACTGCCGGATTTGCTGTAAGGCGAATGAAGAATATCACCGCGAGCTCTCCGCCGACTGCGAGATACACACTGTCGGAGCCGTTGCGCGAGTACTTGGCGATCGCGCTCATTTCCGGTATCTTGATGCTGTGATGCTTCATATGCTCACGGCTTCCGAGGATAAGGCGCTTGTTCTCATACCAGCCCATAACGCCCATGTTGTCCTCATAGACGCAGCCGTCTATCTTCACCAGCATATCCTTGTTGCCGCCTATCATATCGAACAGAAGGCTCGACATCACCGATTCGCTGCTTACCGCGAGGCTCGCCGCAAGTATTATCGCCTGATCGAGCGAAATGCTGTTGATCGAGTTCTGGAGCTTGCATGGCTTGATATTTGTACATTCCACCGCCGATTTCGGGAACAGGGTGGACGCGTCCACCAGAACGGAGTTGGTCTCTCCGAATTCCTCCGCCGAGGTGTAGCCGAGAAGCGTTCCGCCGTGTTTGAGCATCTTCTTTGACGCGCGCCGGAACGGATTGTTTACCATGAACATCATCGAGAACGGGGACATGATCGTTACGAACGCCACAAATACCGAGCTTGCCCAGTAGATGTTGTTCTCAAAGACCTTTACGCCGTTCACCTCGTTGCCGTTGGGTACGAAATAGGCGACAAGTCCCATTACAAGACCTATTGCGAGAGATATCGGAACGAGCTTCCTCGACACCCTGTCCGCGAGGTCTTCACAGTAACTCTTTTTGAGGAAGTCCGTGAACAGCTCGGTCTTGCGCATGGTCACAAGGTACGGGAGCTCCGAGAGCACACCCTTGGTAAATGCGGAGGCTTCGCTCTGTCCGTCGATCACCTCGGCATAATACCGGCTCGCGTCGGAGGATATAAAGCGGTAGTTGCGCCTTGCACGCGCTATCATGCTTAGCTTCCCGAAAGAGTTGAACAGCAGCCCGAGCAGCGTCACGGGTATGTAGATGAACGCCCTTCCCTGCTGGAGATCGTTGGTGTCCATGAGGTGAAGCACCGAGGCAATCAGCGACAAAGTGCAGCTCACCGCGCAGACGCTGTCACAGTCCGGACGCAGCCGGAACAGCTTTCCGAGGCCGCTTGTCATCACCGAGGAACAGAGCACCATTCCTATTACGCCGCAGATAAGGTTTGCGAACACAATCCCCTTACTGTCGAGCAGCCCGATCTCGTTTCCGAACGCGCCTATCTTCTGCTGGATAAAGACGCGCTGGAGCACATCTATCACAATAAGTCCGAGCGTCACGATGAACAGAAGCACAGACCGGAGCCGCAGGCTCTTCTGCGTTTCAACGATATCCGTCCAGATGCCCGCGTCATCGTCGATGGCCTCGGGCTGGTCGCTGTCGTCGTAGAAATCAATATCATCATCCGCGATATCTTCGAGCACAACGCTTGAAAGTCTGCGCTTTCGCTTTGAAGCGAGCTCCTTCATCTTCTGCTCGGCAAGCTCCGGGTCGCTCATGGGTATCTCGCCCGTGCGGAGCACCTTGTTTCCCTCTGACTCGACGTTTACGCTCAGAGTCGGGATGATTATCTTATCGAAGGGACCCGTATCGTAAACCGAGGACGGATCGGCATCGCGTTTATCCGAAAGCCTTTTCTGCTCTATCGTGTCGTTGATCGACTTTAAAACACGCTCTTCCTCCTCGGAATGCTTGCGAGGCTCTTTGTTCTCGCGCGTTCTGGGGATGAACTCCTTGATATCGTCACTGAGCTCAAAGGTCCCGTCGGGGTCAAGCCTGTATTCGCCGGTTTTTGACTCTATATCCGGCATAACCCGCGTATCACCGCCGACAATGCGTTCTATCGAGCGGGTGTCGTCCACCTGCGGCGGGGTCTGGGTCGACCTCAGGAGCTCGCGAAGCTCGTTGGAGTCAACTCCTATGGTATCTCCGGAAAGTCCTTCCGAGGATATCGTTTCTATCTGCTGTGTATATTCCGACTTCTTGCCGAACTCATAGGGGTTTATCGCGTTCAGGAAGTCGTCCGGGTCTTCAAGCTCGGTCTCCTTTATAAGAAGCTTCTGTGAGTCTATCTGTATCTTCTGCGCACGGAGCGTTTTTTCGAGCTCAATATCCTGATCGTCCGGAAGCACCGGAGAATACGCTCCCTCATCATCGCCCGAGGAAGGCATTTCGATCGGCAGATCCTGGAGCACTATGCTCTTTGTGGCAAAGCGCTTTTCCGCTTCTTCATCCGCCTTGTGCCTTTTTTCCGCTTCTATCGCGGCGAGACGTTCTCTTTCAGCTTCGAGCTTACGAGAGGCTTCATCTTCCTCGGCTCTCCTCTTCTCGTTCTCCTGTTCGAGCCTGAGCTTTTCTTCGGCTTCAAGCCGGGCATTCTCCTCACGCCGCTTTTCTTCCTCTTCGATACGACGGCGCTCGGCTTCTTCCTGCTCTCTGCGCTTCTTCTCCTCACGGGCACGAGCCGCTTCAAGCTCGGCAAGCCTGCGTTCTTCCTCAAGCTTCTGCTTCTTCGCAAGCTCTTCTCGCTTCTTTTCCTCGGCTATCCTCTGCTTTCTGGCGAGCTCCTCGCGCTTCTTTTCCTCGGCGGCGCGCTGTTTTTCCTCGAACTCGGCACGGCGCTTTTCTGCCTGAAGGCGCTTCTCCTCAAGCTCCCGACGGCGTTTTTCTTCTGCGGCAAGTCTGTCTGCGGCAGAACTGTCCGCGGCAGAATTGTCTGACGATGCATCGCCGTTCTTCGGGTCCTTGCCGAATACTATTTTATATGGATCGGAATCAGCGCTTTTGCTCCTGCCTGCTGATGAAGGCTTTTCGCCGAGAATATCGCTAAGTATGTCATCGGCGTTGTCAACGGAACCGCTGCCGCCTTTATTTCCGTACTTGTCGAGTATATCGTCAAGTGAAAAATCCGACATTCAAGCCGTCTCCTTTCATAGAGTTCAGTCTGCGGAATGTCTGCTCCGCACTATCTCGTACATCAGGATACCAGCGCTGACTGACGCGTTCAGCGAGTTTATCTTTCCGTACATATCTATGGACAGTATCATATCGCAGTTTTCCCGGACGAGCCGTCCGAGCCCGCTGCCCTCGGAACCTATGACGAGCGCCGCCGGACCGCTTAAGTCCGCGCTCCGGAACGGCTTTCCGTCCGCTTCCGCGCCATAAACCCAGATACCTTTGTTTTTAAGCTGTTTTATCGTATCCACCAGGTTCGCGACTCTTGCGACCCTGACCCAGCTTGCCGCACCCGCGGAGGTCTTGAACACCGTAGATGTAAGTCCCGCGCTGCGCCGCTTGGGGATTATCACGCCGTCCGCACCCGCCGCTTCGGCAGTACGGATAATAGCGCCCAGATTGTGCGGATCCTGTATCTCGTCCGCGATTATTATGAACGGCGGGGTGCCTTTTTCTTCCGCTACGGCAAGAATGTCCTCCACCGTAGCATAATCGGCCGCCGCAGCTATCGCCGCGACTCCGCCGTGCTTGGCTCCGCCGGTGAGCTCGTCAAGCCTGTCCGCGGAGGTGTCCTTCACCACTGCTCCGTTTTCCTTCGCCAGTGATATGAGCTTTCCGAGCCCGGAAGCGCCCTTCTGCACCATTACGGTGTCGATGCACTTCCCCGCTCTCAAAGCCTCCGTAACGGCGTTTCTGCCGTATATTATCTGCTCTTCCATTGATACACTTGCTTTCCCGGGTTATCTTCCGCCTTGCTTTCAGGCGGTCATTCATGGTTTATTATAACATATTTCCATACCAAATTACAATACCTTTTTCAAATTTTTTTGTTTTTGTCCCCGAAAGCTCTTTTTCTCCCCTCAAAACCCGGACCTGTGTTTTTCGTCCGGAACGAAAAAAACTATTGACAAAGCGCGGTTTCTCTGTTATAATATGTGCGTAAGTCAATAAAGGCTGTGACGGAAACAGTAAGTCCCACGCGAAAATCTCAGCGAGCCGCAGACGGTGCAAGTGCGGTATGAGTAGTGTCCGACCGAAGATCATTCCCGAGCCGCGGCGACCAAACCCGGTGCGCAGTACGGCTTTGCGGCTGTACGGAAGTTCTGCATGAAACGGGGGAGTAATTGCCGACGCAGCTCCGGCGTTATGTGGAGAGTGGGTGTCTGCCCATACGAAACAAGTGGTATAGCAGATATTACATCTGTCCTGTTTCGGGACAGATGTTTTTGTTTTTACCGACACGAAAGGGAGTTACTGTAATGAGCGGGATAGTTCTTTATCAGTCCAAATACGGCACGGCTAAGAAATACGCCGGTTGGATCGCCGAAGCCACCGGGTTTGAGCTCTCCGAGATAAAAAAAGCCGATATAAAGAAAGTCGAAACGTATGACACAGTGGTGCTCGGCGGCGGGATATACGCGTCCGGCGTGGCGGGGCTCTCATTCCTGAAAAAGAACATAGGAAAGCTTTCCGGAAAGAAGCTCGCGGTGTTCTGCTGCGGAGCGTCCCCCTACGAGGAAAACGCGGTAAAGCAGGTAAGGGAGTTCAACATGAAAGACGCGCTCGCGGATATACCGTTCTTCTATTTCCGCGGAGCATGGGATATGCCGGCAATGTCATTCAAGGACAAAACGCTGGTAAACATGCTCAGAAAAGCGGTAAGCAAGAAAGACCCGGCCAAATATGAGATCTGGGAGAAGGCACTTATGGAGGCCGGCGAGGATATATGCGACTGGACAGACAAAGAATATATAAAGCCTCTGGTCGAGTATGTGACTCAGTGACCGCCGGGAGGTGAACCTGCCGTGACAAATGACGAAATAATGCATCTTATCGACCGCTCCCTCTTCGCGTCGATCGGATATACCGACGAACAGGGCAGACCGAACATCCGCAGTGTGTTCTGCGTCTGGCACAAGGGGCTCGGAAGACACCTGATATCGACGAACACCGGCTCCGGTCATGTACAGAGCCTTCTCAGAAACAGCAATATGTGCCTGTACTTCTCGGACAGCTCATCGTTTGAAGGGGTGTGCCTGTACGGCAGAGCGGTGATACACCATGAACGGGAGTACAAGGAGCTGCTGTGGAATGACGGCGACGAGAAGTACTACCCGAAAGGCATAGACGACGAGGATTACTGCGTTCTGGAATTCGCAGCGGAAAGCGCGAGATACTACCGCTATGACGGGAAAGGCGAGCTTTCGGAAGCCGATATCGTCACTTATGACATCGGGAAAGAGTTCGAGAACGGGTATGCAAAGCTCGTGCAAACGAAAAAACTGTAAATAATAACATTTTTTAAACGGAGGAAAACAAATGTACAAGAAAGTTGAAAGCGACCTTAATTTCGTCCAGCGCGAAAAGCAGACGAAGCAGTTCTGGAAGGATCACAACATCTTCGAGAAGAGCATAGATATGCGCTCGAAGGCACAGTCCTACGTCTTCTACGACGGCCCCCCGACAGCGAACGGCAAGCCCCACATCGGCCACGTCCTTACGAGAACGATCAAGGACATGATACCGCGCTACCGCACCATGAAGGGCTATATGGTGCCGAGAAAGGCGGGCTGGGACACCCACGGACTTCCCGTTGAGCTCGAAGTCGAGAAGCTCCTCGGCATCGACGGCAAGGATCAGATCGAGAAGTACGGTCTCGAACCGTTCATCAACAAGTGCAAGGAGTCTGTCTGGAAGTATAAG
>JAFZOA010000730.1 GCA_017550775.1 Ruminiclostridium sp.
GCTGCAAGTCAGTCATTGTGACAGATTGAGAAACTGCGGCGTGCTGACCGCAAAAAAACGGCACGCCGTTCTTGCAGAAAGCCCGATTCGGATTTTGCTGCTGAGATGGATTGGAATCTGGCGGAAGAATTCTGACATCTTTATTCAGTCAGAAGGATAACGGAATGAAAAAGAAAAAAGTGATTTGTTTATGCTGCGGATACAGAACTATGGATGAAAGAGGGGCATTTGAGATTTGTCCGGTATGCTTTTGGGAAGATGACCCGTATATTATGTTTGATAAATTAGATGAAACCGGAACAATTGATTCAATTTATAATCATAACAACTGTAATGATGAGTACTATACCGGAGAAGACATTCTTGATATTGTATCAAGTGCAAATGAAGGGCTTACATTAAGACAAGGAAGAGAGAATTATAAAAAAATAGGAGCGTGTTGCAAAGAGATGCTGGGTTATTGCAGAAAGCCCAGAAAAACAGAATTGATTTAAATGCGATATATCCGGAAAGCAAATCTCTATTCGCAGGAATGTGACAGTAAATTATTTCAGAAGCCAAATGCACAAATTCTGATTTTTCATTCTATGGATAATTGATGTATGCGCGACAGCGTGACAAACGTGACAGGTGCAGTCAATCTCTTTTGTAGTGCGGGTTTGCGCTGTCACGCTTGGGCGTGACGGGCGTGAAGCCTTTTAGCTTTCTATAATATAATAGCAGGCTCTTTCCCCTGTGTACCCAATTATACCATAAGCTGCGTGCCGATAAAACGAAAAAATTGACAGCAACAAAAAGTCAGCGAATTTTTCAGGGTATCTCCGGTCCGGCGGGGAAATCGTTCTATTTGATGCAGATATTCGTGATAGCTACCTGATCTCCTGTGAGCGCAGCATAAACGGGCTTGTTTATATCGGTCAGAACGAGAGTATGATTGATCGAGATGCCCGCATTTTCGGTGACTATCGTGATACTGTTATCGGCGACCCTGAATGTGACCGCAGCGTCGTATCCGTCCTTGTTGAATTTCTTCCAAGCTTCCCAGCCGCCGAAATTATCGTTCTTTTTGTGATCCGGCTTTACGGAGCAGGCTGGATCGCACTCCCAGAATTCTCCGTCAAATCTCGCAAACGCAAGATCGCGGTAGTTCTCCCCGTTCACCTTGCCGTCATCGGAGCAGAAAATGTCGATATACGGACAGTGCCATACAAGTCTTGCGGTAGGCAGACTTACCGCGTGGAACGATATAGTAAGGCCGTCCTTTATCTGTATGCCCTCGGAATGATCCGAGCGGTAGCCGTCCACCTGGACGTTCGGTACATCACCGGCAGGAACATTGATGTAGCTTATCTCCTCGGCTATCCTCGGGATATAGTCTGCCGGGCACTCTTCCTCCGCCTTGACGGTAACGATATCGGTGAATCTGCAGTGCTCGCCCGTGAGACCGAGATAAACGAATCTTGAGCTGTCCGGCAGAGCGATGATGAACTCAGCAGACCGATTCTTTCCGAATATCCGGATAAGCGCGTGGTCCTTGATCCTTACGGCTTCGATCCTGACATCGCCGTTTTTACTGAGCTTCTCCACACCTGCATTCCCGCTTCTGGTCTCTATCTTCCTTGCACCCTTGTTGACAGCCTGAAGGTCGTATGTTATCTCACAGTATTCGAAATAATTGAGATCCTTTATCTCTTTCTCGGCAAAGTGGACTTTGCTGTCAAGAGAATCGAACAGTATCACAGCGGGAGCCGGGAAGCCGCCTGTGGCTTCCTCATCGGACATTACCGACATCGTTATGGTCATCATACACGGTGTCAGCAGTATGCCTTCCGAGACGATGTTTCTGTATTCTCCGATAACAAGTTCGTTGTTTTCGGCACTTTCGCCGACATCGACATGCTCGCTCATCTTATACTCCAGATCCTCGTCTATAAGGTGGAGCATAAGGCGCGCATATTCCGGGTCAAACTGCATACCTGA
>JAFZOA010000731.1 GCA_017550775.1 Ruminiclostridium sp.
GAGGCTTTCATCGGCGTACTGCGGACGGCCGGCGGCCAGATGTTTTTCTCGCTGTCTATCGCCGCAGGCGTGATGGTGACCTACGGCTCCTACACCGACAAGCGGCAGCACTTGGCGCGCAATGCTGTCACCATTGTGCTGTGCGACACGGCGGTGGGGCTGCTGGCCGGTTATGATTCCGGAAACATACGGACAAGGTCTTAACGTTCTGCAGTCCTGCACTATGCAGAACTGCTCGTTGGTGCGATAATATTCCACTTGATTATTGTCCCGTGATGTGCTATAATAAGACCAATGCTCACAACTTAAGCCTGTGATGAAATATCCCGTATCCGCCGCACTGGGTGGGGGCAACAGGTACAGAAAAATCCTTACGTTGTTGATAAAATAATCATTATTCACAATTTAAGCTGATATAGAAACAGAATATTCCTTAAGTTGTTGATAAGATAATAACAAATCAAAAAGAAAGCTGGTTCATTCAATGGAAAACAAGAAATCGAGTCTGATACTGCCGTGCATCATTTTTCTTGTGCTGTTCGGCGGGCTGTTTGCTGCAGGAACTTTCTTCGACGAAACGATCGCGGGAACTCTGTTCGCATTCGACAATACCGTTATCCGGATACTTACCTCGGTGGGCGTATATCCGTTTTTCGCCTCGTTCGTCCTTTTCGGCGGAGCTCTTTTCGGACGCGCATTTCGTTCGGGATACAGCTTACCCGTTAAGATCATCCTTTGTGTGATCTGCGCCGCGCTCGCGGCGGGCGTAGGATTTTTCGGCGGCAAAATTCTCGCGGACAAGAGCGGCTTCGGCTATGCATTCCCGCAAATTATCGGCAGTCTTCCGGTCATCATCGGAATATGCGTTGTATCGGAACTTCCGCTGTTCTTTGTCGGGTTCCGTTTTTCCCGGAAGTCTGAGGATAAGCTGCTCGTTCAGCGGATCATAGGTCTCCTGGCGGTGCTTGCGCTTGCATATCTGACCATGACGCTGCTGAAAAACGCATTCCCCCGTCCCCGCTACCGCACAGTCGTCCTCGGCTATGAGGGCGTCGGCTTTACCCCGTGGTATTCCCCGCTTGCGAACCCGGGCGAGTTTGCAGAGCTGTACGGCATATCCGCCGACGAGTTCCGCTCATTCCCGAGCGGTCACAGCATACTGAGTGTGTCGTCGGTATATATCTTCCCCTCGCTCGCATGGCTCTTCCCGAAGCTTAACGGCAAGCAGACTCTGCTCACCGTTATCGGCGCGCTGTTCGGCTGCTTCATAATGCTCACAAGAATGATGACCGGCGCGCATTATCTTACCGACGTTTCCGCCGGTGCGATCATCGCGACCCTGCTGTCGTTCGTATATGCGATAATACAGCTTATAATATCGTCAAGGGACAGAAACAGGGCAAACGCCGCATAATACCGGTATGTCTTTTAGGAGATGAGATAAATGTGTATGATCAGAAGACGCATTTCCCGCACAGCCGCGACCGTTATCCTTTCTGCCGCTCTTTTGCTGACAACAGACGGCTGCACGCAGAACGGGAACGGATATGTGTATTATCTTAATTACAAGCCCGAAGCAGACAGTGCGCTCCAGGATATCGCGAAGCTATATACCAAACAGACGGGAGTTCCCGTAAAGGTCATAACTGCCGCGTCCGGTTCATATCAGACCACACTCGCCGCACAGATGAACAAGTCATCACCGCCGACGCTGTTCGTGTGCGAAAGCGAAAAAGATATCAGGAACTGGGATTACTACTGCTATGATCTCGGAAGCAGCCCGGGGATCGGTGATCTTGTCGAAGACACCGACCTCTGCGTTTACTCGGGCACGGGAGAGCTCAAAGGTATA
>JAFZOA010000732.1 GCA_017550775.1 Ruminiclostridium sp.
ACAGGACAAAGGACGGTAAGCGCGTTACGGACTTCCTTAATGTTATCGCTTGGCGCAAGACTGCGGAATTTATCTGTGAACACTTCTCAAAGGGCAGACTTATTCTGATTGACGGTGAATTACAGACAAGAGGATATTCCGACAACACCGGCACTATACAGTCGTGGACAGAAGTGGTAGCTAATCGTGTATCATTCACTGGTGCACGCTCCGCCGATACACGCAGAGATGACGACGAAATCCCGCCGCCGCTTATGCCTCCAGGCGACGGAGAAAGGTACATATTCGATGATGATTACCTTGAATATTAAGGCAAAACAACAATCAGAACATAACCGCAGTTGTCTGACTGGCTCTGCGGTACAAACTATGGCAGGAGGAGAAAATGAGTACAACATATGATGTATCAAGTATGACAAAGTTGGACGGTCCTGGAAATCTGAAAGCTATCGCTAATGTTGTGATAAACGGAGAGATCGCCGTGAATGGCATTAAGTTAGTTGAAAGCGAAAAAGGTTTATTTCCGTCAATGCCCACAAAGAGTATAAACGGCGAGTATGTGGAAATGGTACACCCTATTACATCAGAGGCGAGCCAAAAGCTCAAAGAGGCGGTCGTGGAGTGTTACAAAAAACTTGTGGCATCGGGAGAAAAGACCATAAAGAACGATCTATCCTATAAAAAAAACAAGCCTGTTTCTTCAAAAATAGATATTAAGCTCCGAGAGGTCGATAATTCCAAATTCATCAAGGCTGCCGGACAGGTCACTGTTGACGATTGCTTTGTAATCAAAGACGTAAAGGTCGTGAAGCCGGCAGGCAAATCTGAATTTCCGTCTATGCCTACATATCAAAATTCAAGGGGTGAGTATGTGGAGATAGCAAATCCTATAACAACCCCTATGTATGAAAAGATAAAGGACGGCGTTCTCGACAAATTCAAGAAAATGGAAAAGGTTGAGTATCGCGGTGAAAAGTATGAGAGTCTCGGCAACAAGGATAAGGGCGAGATCACTGAACTCCGTAATCAGAACAATGCTTATGCCGAAAAACTTATGACAAAACTTGATGCGGCAAAAATCCCATATCACGCGCGTATCGGCTCAAAGAGCGGTACAACAATATCTGTCAATATAGCCAACAAGCCTATGCTTGATACTCTCAACAAGCAATTAAAAGAACAGCTTACGCCACCACAAAAGAACGCTACAACGCCGAAACACGGCAGATGAGACACCAAACCTAAATTATCCCCTGTTCTTCTTTGGACAGGGGTGTATTTTTACAAGGAGGAAAAATCCAATGTTTTTCAAAAAATCCCCAAATGAAAAGGTCGATTTCTTTAAGGTTGACTACAACGGGAACACGATGAAAGGCGCAGAGCCGGAGGATACAAAGGTGATCTATCAAGCAGTACAGAACGGTGATAAGCTATCCGTTGACCATTACGGTCACGTTTATAATTCTGATGGAAGATGGATTGCTAATGTCATTGGAAGATGAGTGCTTGTCAATGACCGCAGATTGAGTTCAAATTGAGCAGTAATCCGTATTTTGCTTTTTTTATTGAATACGAAAAAAACGCTTGACTTTTACGCTTTAATGTGATACAATGTACACAAAGGAGGAAATACTATTGGCACGGATAGACAGAGTGCGGGATAACTACGAAAACATTACAAACACGCTTTTCAGCGATAATGAGAAGTTTTCGGAGTATCTGAAATTCGCTGGCAAATTCTACAAAATGCCTACGTCACATAGTATGATGATATTCGGCTCAAAGCCAAATGCCACAATGGTCGCGGACTTTGACACCTGGAAGAAGTTCAATCGCTATGTGAAGCGCGGTACAACATCAATAGCTGTACTTGATAACGGGGGTATTAAACATTACTTTGATATTTCTCAAACGTCCGGAAGCAGAGTTCCATATCAGTGGGTGCTTGATAAAAGTACAGCAAATACGCTGATTAAGGACAGCGGCAAGGATATGAAGTCTTTTTCGGGATACATAAACTATGTGGGCTCGGAAAGTGCAAGGCTGACCGTAGGAATGGCGGCAAATGAATTCAGAATATCTGCGGAGAAACGTAAGGATTTTGAAAAGTCATTTACTTCAATGGTACAGTACCTTATAGCCTCACGGTGCGAATTGGGCGGCAAATTCAAATATAACGGCAATCTTGACCTTTCGGCGCTTGATATGTTAAGCACCAAAGCCGAAAAGGAAAGATTATGTGAATATGTACAGATCACAGGAAAATCGGTATTGTTATCAATGGAGAAGTCCATAAACGATATAGAACTAAAAAGGAGGAACGAAGATAATGAGCGAAGTAAAACAGATATGGTGCGAGGAGGACAAGAAGTTCTATCCCGAAACCAAAACGGAGAACGGCAGGACTTACAAGCTCGATCCGACGACGTTCGTGTACTTGGAGCAGATGGATTTAGGTCTGACGGAGGAAGAACAGAAGCTGATGAGCGAGCCGATAGGTCATTGGGGCAGGAAGTGGCAGGAATATATGACGGAGAATTATCCGCAAGTGATACCGTCGCTCGAAGGTCGGCTGAAATGGGAACTGATACCCCGTCAAGTGGACAACGAAGCTTGGAAATATCGGGAGCTGCTGCGGAGACAGTACGCGAAAGAAAATCCCCGTCCGGCAACGTTCAACGAGATACGGAAATGGGAGAACACGTTGGGTCTGTTGGTAGACAGAGCAATTCTGACAGACATAGTTCAGCAGTATCGCGATTGACCGATAATTACGGTGCTACATATAGCACCGAACATAACGAAGAACAGACAGCAGAGGTTGATGCCCCTGCTGTTTCTTTTACTTCCGAGCTTTTGACCGCATTAAAAGATCATCGAACTGTATATATTGAGGACGAGCCTGAACAGATGATCGCAGACGCAAGAAAGAACAGTTTTACCAACAGGCGCATCGAATAT
>JAFZOA010000063.1 GCA_017550775.1 Ruminiclostridium sp.
AGACCGGCTCCCGAAGGTACCGGCGTTATCGCGGGCGGTCCCGTACGTTCCGTAGTTGAAATGGCAGGCATCAAGAATATCCGTACAAAGTCGCTCCGTTCCAACAACCCCTGCAACGTTGTAAGAGCAACCATCGCAGGTCTCGCATCTCTCAGAGACGCAGAGCAGGTAGCGGCTATCAGAGGCAAGACAGTCAAGGAAATCTTAGGCTGAAACGGGAGGTAACAGGTTATGAAGATCAAACTCGTAAAATCTCTTATCGGCCGCAAGGACAGCCATATCGCAACTGCAAAGTCTCTCGGTCTCAGAAAGATCGGCGATGTTACCGAGCAGCCCGATAACGCGGCTACTAAGGGAAAGATCAACGAGATAAAGTACCTCGTTGAGGTCACAGACTAAAAAATAGGAGGTGTAACTAATGAAGCTGCACGAATTATCTCCTGCTGAGGGCGCTACAAAGGAAGTTAAGCGCATTGGCCGCGGACACGGTTCAGGTCAGGGCAAGACAGCAGGTAAGGGACATAAGGGTCAGTGGGCCAGATCCGGCGGCGGTGTAAAGCCCGGTTTTGAGGGCGGTCAGACCAAGCTCGCTATGCGTATCCCTAAGCGCGGATTCAACAATATCTTCGCGACAGAATATGCGACCGTCAACGTATCCGACCTTGAAGCACGCTTTGAGAGCGGTGCCGAGATCGACGCAGACGCACTCGTAAATTCCGGACTTATCAAGAAGGTATACGACGGCATCAAAATTCTCGGAAATGGCGAACTGACAAAAAGCTTTACCGTTAAGGCTTCCAAGTTTACCGCATCTGCTGCGGAAAAAATCGAGAAGGCAGGCGGAAAGGCTGAGGTGGTATAATGTTTGAAGTCTTTCGCAATGCGTGGAAGGATATAAATTTACGCAAAAAGATTTTATACACATTATTTATCATCGTCATCTTCCGCTTCGGATCCAATATCTTCGTTCCGTTCCTTGATATGTCGGCTATCTCGGATATGATGGGCGACGAATCCTTACTCGGGTTCCTCGATACCATGACCGGCGGCTCGCTCTCGAACGGAACTCTGCTCGCAATGTCGATCACCCCGTATATCAACGCTTCCATTATCATCCAGCTTCTCGCGGTAGCGATACCCGCACTTGAGAAGATGCAGAAGGAAGGCGATGAGGGGCGCAAACGACTGAACTTCATCACAAAGATCACTTCGCTCGCTCTCGCTATCATGCAGGCGGTAGGCTTCTACTTCCTGCTCAACGCAAAGGGCGCGGTGAAGTACACCGACGGCTTTGACGGAGTCCTCGCAGCTATCACGATAGTTATATGCTTCGTGGCGGGTGCTTCGCTCATCATCTGGCTCGGTGACCAGATCAACGAAAAGGGTATCGGTAACGGTATCTCAATGATACTCTTCGCGGGTATCGTGGCAAGAATGCCGTCTTCGGTCTATTCTCTTGTCCAGTCGATGACCGCCGACATGAAGAACGCAATACTCGTTCCGATAGTCGGTATCGTCTTCGTTGTAATGATCGGTCTCGTAGTCCTGATGACAAACGCCGAAAGAAGGATCCCCGTTCAGTACGCAAAGCGTGTTGTCGGAAGAAAGATGTACGGCGGTCAGTCGTCGTATATCCCGATAAAGGTCGCTATGGCGGGCGTAATGCCGATCATCTTCGCGATGTCGGTAATGGCACTTCCTCAGACGATATGCTCGTTCTTCGGTATCTACGGAGACGGCGATACGTTCTGGGACGGCTTTGTAAGACTCTTCAGCCAGTCGAGCTGGCTCTACGCGATACTTTACTTCGTTCTTATCATCGCGTTCAACTATTTCTACATCGCGATCCAGTACAATCCCGTTGAGATCGCGAATAACCTCAAAAAGAACAACGGTGCTATCCCGGGTATCCGTCCCGGCAAGCCCACTGCGGATTTCATCACAAATTCGCTCTCAAAGATCTCGCTTATCGGCGCAATGTTCTTAGCGTTCATCGCAATATTCCCGATAATCTTCAGACAGCTTACAAACATCAACATCTCTCTCGGCGGTACAACAATGCTGATCCTTGTAGGTGTTGCGCTTGAAACTGTACGTTCACTCGAAAGCCAGATGATGATGCGTCATCATAAGGGCTTCCTCGAATAAGCAAATGTTCTGCGTAATGCAGACAGGTTAAGTAGTGATAAGGAGAAAATATGAACCTGATCTTTTTAGGCGCCCCCGGCGCAGGAAAGGGAACACAGGCAGAGATCGTCTGCGAAAAGCTCGGAATTCCCGCTCTCTCCACCGGCAATATGCTCAGAGAGGCTGTTAAGAACGGTACACCTACCGGACTTGCGGCAAAGGAATACATGGACAGGGGTGACCTTGTTCCCGATGAGATCGTAATAGGCATCCTCAAGGACAGGATCGCCAAGGACGATGCCAAGAACGGCTTTATCCTTGACGGTTTCCCGAGAACGGTAGCTCAGGCAGAAGCTCTCGACGCTATGGGCGTTCAGATCGACAAGGTAATTGAGATCTATGTTCCCGATGACAAGATCTGTGCAAGACTTTCGGGAAGAAGAGTATGTGAAGGCTGCGGAGCGTCCTACCACATCGAGCATAAGCCCACCAAGGTGGAGGGTGTATGCGACAGCTGCGGCGCGAAGGTAGTCCAGAGAGTTGATGACAAGCCCGAGACGGTGCTTTCGAGACTCGAAACATACCACGAAAAAACAGCGCCCCTCAAGGACTATTATACCGCAAAGGGCAAGCTCAAGACCGTTGTGGGACAGGACGGTATCTCTGAAACCGCCAAGCTCACACTTGAAGCGATAGAAGGATAAGCGAATGATTAAGATCAAGTCATCGGCAGAGCTCAAACTGATGATGCAGTCCAATGAAATCGCCGCGCAGGCGCTCGCGCTTGCAGGAAGATCCATCCGGGCAGGCATGACGACGTGGGAGCTTGATAAGATCGTTCACGACTATATCATAAGCAAGGGCGCAAAGCCCTCATCGCTCGGCTACTGCGGATTTCCCGCAAGCTGCTGCATCTCGATAAACGAGGAGCTTATCCACGGGATCCCCTCCAAAAAGAGGATCATCAAGGAAGGCGACATCGTCACAGTTGACCTGACCACCCTGTATAAGGGCTGGCAGGGCGACAACGCGCGAACCTTCAGGGTCGGCGAAGTCTCACCCGAGGCGGAAAGGCTCATGAAGGTCACCGAGGAGGCTCTGTACATCGGAATTGACAGAGCTGTCCCCGGGAACCGCGTAGGCGATATCTCGGCGGCTATACAGGAGCACGTCGAGAGCAACGGATACCACGCGGTAAGACAGTACGTCGGACACGGTATCGGTACGGAGATGCACGAAGACCCCGAGGTCCCGAACTTCGGAAAGGCAGGCAGAGGTCCGCGGCTCGTCCCCGGAATGACGATCTGCATCGAGCCTATGGTCAACGAGTCAACGCACGAGGTAAAGGTGCTTGGCGACAAGTGGACGGTGGTCGAGGCAAACGGAAAGCTCAGCGCGCATTTTGAGCACTGTATCGCGATAACAAACGATAAACCGCTCATACTGACGCTGGAATCGCATTGACGGTGTGTTTATGGAATTAGCAAAAGGAACTGTGGTCATAAGCCGCGCAGGGAGAGACAAAGGCTATCCTCTCGCGGTGGTGGGTCTCGAAGGAAAGTTCGTGCTTGTAGCGGACGGCAAGGAAAGACCCCTTTCACGACCAAAGAAGAAGAACCCGATGCACCTTGCCGTGACCGATAAAACGGTAGAAGTTGAAGGCGTCTCCGACAAGGCGCTGAGAAATGCCTTGAAAAAGGCTGTGAACGTGGATCAGAAGCCGAATGACAATTTACAGGAGTGTGAATAAAGCTTGTCTAAAGAAGATGTGATCGAAGTTGAGGGAACGATACTTGAAGCATTGCCCAACGCAACATTTCAGGTAGAGCTCCAGAACGGACATAAGATACTTGCTCATGTGAGCGGTAAGCTCAGAATGAACTTCATAAGAATACTCCCCGGGGACAAGGTAACGGTGGAAATGTCGCCGTACGACCTCACCAAGGGACGTATCACATGGAGAGCTAAGTAATTGAACCTTAACAGAAGGAGGGTTTAAACAATGAAAGTAAGACCTTCGGTAAAGCCTATGTGCGATAAGTGCAAGGTAATAAAGCGCAAGGGTAAGGTAATGGTTATCTGTAAAGACCCTAAGCACAAGCAGAGACAGGGCTGATGCTCTGGAATTTATAGGAGGAAAAGATTATGGCAAGAATCGCCGGTGTGGATCTCCCGAAGGAGAAGCGTGTTGAGATCGGACTCACATACGTTTACGGAATCGGAAGAAAATCCGCTAATGATATTCTCGCAAAAGCAGGCGTAAATCCTGACACACGTGTCAAGGATCTTACGGAAGCAGAAGAAGCTAAGATCCGTGAGATAATCGACAATGGCTACGTTGTTGAGGGTGACCTCAGACGTGACGTTGCGCTCAACATCAAGAGACTCGTCGAGATCAACTGCTACAGAGGAACTCGTCACCGCAAGGGACTTCCCTGCAGAGGTCAGAGAACAAAGACCAACGCGAGAACCCGCAAGGGTCCGAAGAAGACCATAGCTAACAAGAAGAAGTAATAAAGGGGGTAAATAAATGGCACAGGTTAAAGGCGGAAAGAAGCCCGTTATCCGCAGACGCCGCGAAAGAAAGAACATCGAAAACGGCTCGGCTCATATCCAGTCTTCTTTCAATAATACGATCGTTACTATCACAGATCTTCAGGGCAACACTCTTTCCTGGGCAAGCGCAGGCGAGCTCGGTTTCAGAGGTTCGAGAAAGTCCACTCCGTTTGCTGCGCAGTCTGCTGCGGAAACAGCCGCTAAAGCTGCTATGGATCACGGTCTGAAGACTGTTGAAGTATATGTAAAGGGTCCCGGCGCCGGACGTGAGGCTGCTATCAGAGCTTTACAGGCAGCAGGACTTGAAGTGCGTATGATCAAGGATGTTACTCCTAT
>JAFZOA010000733.1 GCA_017550775.1 Ruminiclostridium sp.
GTCACTTCAAAGCCGTGGACAATGTGAGCTTCGGTGTGAAAAAGGGCGAGGTGTTCGGCATCGTCGGGGAGTCCGGCTGCGGCAAGACCACCTGCGGCCGCGCTATAATGAGACTCAGCAGGATAACCTCCGGCGAGATATTCTACAAGGGCGAGCGTATAACCGCGGGAACGCTAAGCCTGCGTGAGGAGCTTTCGGAGCGGCGTTCCGCTCTCGCCGGGCTCAGAAAGAACGGCGACCCCTCGTACGAGAAAGAGCGGGAAAGATTCGTAAAATTCGAGGCGGAACAGCGGGAGAAGATACAGAACGCCCGTAAAGATGCGAGGCGCGGCAAAAAAGCGATAAGCGACATTCAGATGATCTTTCAGGATCCCATGTCCTCGCTCGACCCGCGCATGACCGTCCGCTCGATAGTCACTGAAGGACTTGTGATACGCGGAGAGCGTGACAAGAAGATGCTTAATGAGCGGGCAATAGAAGCTCTCGGAAAGGTGGGGCTGCCCCCGCCCTACGCTGACAGATTTCCGCACGAGCTTTCCGGCGGTCAGCGCCAGAGAGTCGGCATAGCGCGGGCTCTCATAATGAAGCCGGAGATTATCATTGCCGACGAGCCGGTGAGTGCGCTTGATGTTTCGGTGCAGGCGCAGGTCATCAACCTTCTCACCGACCTGAAAAACGAGCTCGGACTTACGATAATCTTTATCGCCCACGATCTGTCGGTGGTGAAGTATTTTTCCGACCGCATCATGGTCATGAACTCGGGGAGAACTATGGAGATAGCGGGAGCCGACGAGCTTTTCGAGCACCCGTATCACCCCTATACGAAGTCGCTTCTGTCCGCGATACCGCTTCCCGACCCGATAGACGAGCAGGGGCGCAAACGAATGGTCTATGACCCGGCGAAGGCGCACGATTACTCGAAGGAGCAGCCGGCGCTGCACGAGGTAAGCCCGGGACATATGGTGCTTTGTAGTAAGCCGGAGCTTGAACGCTACCTGGGTGAGAAGCAATGAGATCCGCAGTCAAGCTCGCCGTAACGCTGATCTCGGCAGCCCTGACTGCGGGAGCGGTTTTCGCGTTCTCGTATTTCCGGGGAAGCAAAGACCCGGTCTCTGCCGCCTGTGACGGGACATTCATAGCAGCGGTGCTGTTTGCCGGTGCCGGGCTTCTGACGCTTATCGGCAGAGACGGTATGTTCGACGGGCTTCGGTACATCGGGCATCTGTTACGAAACATATTTGTGCCGCTCGGAAGCGGTCGGAAAAAGCAGTATCATGAATACAAGGAAAGCCTGCGTAAAAAACGCGCCGCCGACGGAGCCGACACGGTAAGGTGTCTGCTGGTCAGCGGCGCGGTGATGTTGGTATTATCGCTCGTGCTGCTTGCTTTTCACTATAATTCTTAAATCTGTTTTTAGTTTGTATTTTAAAGGTTACAGTTGTGGTCAATTGATATCCTGTAAACAACTACAAGAATTGATCTTCCGGCGCACATACTTTCGTGCTTCGTCACGATTCAGATATGTCCGCGCAGCGGACACCACAACTGTAAACTGTAACCTGTAAACTCTAAAAACAGGTATGGTCTTAATTATTCGCCACGACCATTGCGGTGCCGTTTGAGGTATAGCTGTCCGAGAAATAGACGCTTTCCGCGCGCTCGTCGGTGACTGTGATATTCGCGCCCGCAATGTCAAACTCTTCCGAGGAGAGCCCGGGTATTATCAGACCGAACTCCATGACCCGTATATCGAGATCGTAACCGTATTCACGGCTGAAGCTTGCGGCAAGGTCGATATCAAACCCGGTGAGCCGTCCTTCCGACATATATGTGTACGGCTCAGTCGTGCCGGTAGTCGCCATTTTCAGAACGCCCCTCGCGTTGTCCGTCACTGTTATCTCGACGGTCTTGTCGCCTCCGTCCTTCCACTTTTCCACAAGGAGATCGTAAGTTCCGTCGGATCTTATCTTTGCAAGATATTCGTTGAATTCGTCACGCAGAGCCGCGCCGTGTTCAGTCTTCGGGAACGCGAATGCGATCTCGCTTCTTTCGTCCAACCAGCCGAGTATCTTTATATTCCCCGTCTGCGCGACAAGTGATCCTGCCTGAGTGTCGGAGCATATAAACGCGTCTATCTGACCCTTGACGACAGCATCTGCCATATCCGCTGCCTTATCGAAAAAGCTTAACGACGCTTCGGGCATACTCTTTCTGACAATGCCCTCGTAAATGCTTCCCGTCATTACGCCTATGCGTTTGTCGGAATAATAGTCAATGTTCCTTTCCGCGGCGGTATCGGTCGCGGCGGGATCCGGCTTTGCGCCTCCGTTCTGCCAGCCGTTCATCAGCAGCAGCGCGATCGCTGTGCCGATTGCTGCAAACAGCACTATAACGGATATTATGATAATGCCTTTTGTTTTCGGTTTGTTCTGTGTGCTCATAATAAAGCACCTCCTTACGATCCGTCGTGGATCCTCGGCAGATAATTGCCGACGGTATGATCAGGGCAGATCAAACAGCAGCGTATCTGTCTTATATGCAAGAGTTCTGAGTCTGTCTGTCGTGTGTTTTATCCTAAGCCGGAAAAGCTCGGTATTATGATCGGTCGTGAGGTCGATAAGGAACAGGAATCTGATACATCCGGCGATCGAGATCTTGTCGCGAAGCTGTGCTATACGATCTTCGTCATCGGTATCGAAGTAATACCCGATGAAGGTCGCCCACACTCTTTTTGTGGTCTCGGGCTGTACCCCGAGGAATTTTACGCAGTTATCCGGCTCATCCTCGTCGAAGGCAAAGTAAGACACATATATCGACTGGAGGTCGAATATCGGGTGACCTGCGGCAAGCGTGTCCATATCTATCAGCATCGGCTCGCCGTCCCGCAGCATGACATTTTTCATCTGTGCGTCGCCGTGGATCACATAGTTTTGCTCCGGCACCGCTTCGATCAGGTCTTTGAGCCGTCCGTACAGATCGGTGTCAAGATACTTCGCCACCGTATCAAGATAGCCCATCATTTTTTCCTTTGCGGATTCAAGCTTTCCTTCGGGTACAGTCTGACTGTTAACAAGGTGAAGGAACTGTGCGTACTGCTTTGTTATTTCATCCACATTCCCGGGGTTTTCTATCAGCATGTCGTTGAACGTTCTGGCATTCAGAAGCTCAAACACCGAGCCATAGCTGTCTCCCACGCGGACGATATCGTATGAGATAGCGGTCGGTACTCCCGCGACAAGCGCTATCCTTGCGAGCCGCTTTTCGTTTTCTATCATCGAAAGGCTCTCCGGGGACTCATAAACTTTAACGATAGTTTCCGGGTCGATGCGGTAGACCGTACCGTAGAAACCTTTTCCGATCACTTCACAGCCGTCCACACTTATCCTGCGGTATGCCTTGCGGACATCAAGGAGCTCGGTGAAGCCGGTGGTCTCGAAGATCTCGTACACGGCGCGTGACACATTGGTTACGCGTACTTTTTTCCCTGTGGTTTTAGCGACTTTCAGAAGCACCCGAAGTCCCGCGCTTGAAATGTATTCAAGATCGTTCGCGTCGAAGGATATCTCCATTCCCGCATTCGCATCAATAGTATCGAATATGTCCTTCTCGGTCTGAGCGGCATTGGCGGTATCTATCCTGCCTTCAAGGAAAAAAAACAGATTGTTGTTATCGGTCATTGTCTTCATTTCAAGCACCTCGTTCCGTCATGCCGGTCTGTCTGCAATACTGCTCTTCCTGCGAATGCAGACAGGATCATTTGACTTGATTTCTCGCCGGATGCGGCGTAATAAACTAATACGCCGATATGTTGATATGTGATCGGTGTTGTCAATATGTACTATATTATTAATATCATTATATATCATATTGGAAGAAATGTCAAGAATTTTATAGGGTCTTGCTTCGTATCAAAAAGTCCCCCGGTCCTCCGTTGCCGGAAGATCGGGGACAAATCGGTATTCTGATGCCACGTCACTGTTCAATCGAAGTTTTCCACGTCTATGTCCGGCGGCGAGTCGATCTCGCTTCCGACATATCCTCCGTTCTTCCGGCGCTGTTTGACGCACTCGGAGAGCAGATACTCGATCTGTCCGTTCACGGAGCGGAAATCCGCCTCCGCCCAGGCTGCAAGGTCGTTATACAGCTTTTCGGACAGGCGAAGCGGAACTTGCTTCTTTACTGCCATTAATATAAGCTCCCGGAGTTGACCACGGGCTGAGCGTCATGGTTGCCGCAGAGTACAACGAGAAGGTTGGATACCATTACCGCCTTCCGCTCGTCGTCGAGCTCAACGACCTGCTTTCTGCTGAGCTCCTCCAGCGCCATTTCGACCATTCCGACAGCTCCGTCAACTATAAGCTTTCTCGCGTCTACTACCGCGGAAGCCTGCTGTCTCTGCAGCATAGCGGCGGCGATCTCGGGCGCGTAAGCGAGGTAGGTTATGCGTGCCTCGACGATCTCAAGACCCGCGTTTCTTACTCTTTCCTGTATTTCGTCCTTGATGCGGTTAGCGACAACATCGCTCGATCCGCGAAGGCTTCCCTCGTCGGCGATACCGTCGCCGGTGGTGTCAACATTGGGTGCTACGTCGTAGGGGTAGAGTCTTACAACGTTGCGCAGAGCGGTGTCACACTGGAGGGAGAGGTACTCTTTGTAGTTATCCACGCTGAATACGGCCTTTGCCGTGTCGGTGACTCTCCACATTACCGCAATACCGATCTCGATAGGGTTGCCGAGGCAGTCGTTTATTTTCTGCTTTGCGTTATCGAGGGTCATTATTTTGAGGGAGATACGTCTGTCGTAAGCGGCAGCGGTGGATACGGCGGCTTCGGTCCCGCTTGCTTTGATAAGTGCGACTGCGGCGCTGTTCTGTCCGACGTCACCGCTCTGGCGAAGCTTTGTGGATGCGGCGGGATTTACCGCGGTACAGAACGGGTTTACGAAGTAGAAGCCGTCGCCCTTGAGGGTCCCGACATACTTACCGAAAAGCGTGAGAACGAGAGCCTCCTGCGGCTTGAGGACTTTGAGGCCGAGGAACGGGATCCAGCCGATAAACAGCCATATAGCGCAGACAAGAGTGATAAGAGCCCACGGCACCCCGCCCTCGTTCGCGTCGGTCTTGACAAGGCTCACTATGAAGCCGATAAATGCGCCTATGTAAAGCAGAATGGTTAGCAGCATCATAGGCATACCTGTTTTTTTCGTAGTATAGATCTTTTCTGTCATTGTAAAGCACTCCTTTCGGGTATTACGACCCGCTTATGTTTTTATATCAAAGTTTATTTCTTTGATATCAATATAGTATCACATTTATTTCTATTTGTCAATAGTTTTTTGAAATTTTTTTGATGTCTGCAAATTTGTCACATCAATCTAAAGACATTAATGCTTTTTCCATGCCGGAGGTGGGGAAGAAGAAACAGCTTGTTAAAAAGTATGTTTGGTCTGAAGTATGCTTGGTCTGTAACAAGACTGTTCAAGTTCCGTGGTACGGCATGGGTCCATGCGTCTATGATATTGCTGCGCAAATCCGCTGACTCGGGGTCCATCGGTGACCGTTTGTATGCGTGCGTCCTGCGCACTTTTGACGGTCACCTCACTGCGTCGTACAGCGGGGGCGGCGTTAGACCCTTGCGGGGTTTGGGCTCTGCCCCAAGCGAGGGGATGAAAGGAGGACATTGTTTATGAACATCACCGACAAGAATATTGACGGCGGGAAAGCGTTCGATTTCGGAAGAACGTCCGCCGACTATGCCAGATACCGCGACATTTACCCCTGCGGGTTCTACGAAAGGATAACTGCGCGCGGACTGTGTATAAGCGGACAGAGCGTTCTCGACATCGGCACGGGTACGGGAGTTCTGCCGCGCAATATGTACCGGTACGGCGCGAAATGGACGGGCACCGATATCTCGGATAATCAGATAGAAGAGGCAAGAAGGCTTTCGGAAGGAACGGATATCGAGTATTACGCCGTGCCGACCGAAGAACTTGACTTTCCCGACGGCTCCTTCGATGTCATAACCGCGTGTCAGTGTTTCTGGTATTTCGACCATGAGCGGGTAATGCCGAACCTGTGGCGTATGCTAAGACCGGGCGGTAAGCTTCTTGTTCTTTATATGGCGTGGCTTCCGTTCGAGGACAGGATAGCGGGCGAGAGCGAGAGGCTCGTGCTGAAATATAATCCCCGGTGGAGCGGCGCGGGTGAGACTGTGCATCCGATCTTTATCCCCGACTGCTACAACGAGCGTTTCGTGCTCGAATACCATGACGAGTACAGGCTGAACGTGCGGTTCACAAGGGAGAGCTGGAACGGGCGAATGAGAGCCTGCCGCGGTATCGGCGCGTCGCTGAATGAATGCGAGATACGCGCGTGGGAAGCCGAACACATAAGGCTGCTTTCGGAGATCGCTCCGGAGGAATTTGATATCCTGCACTATGCTGCGCTGGCGGAGCTTAAAAAGAAAACCGGGTCGTAAAAAAATTTCTTTGTGCTTTAAGTAGTCTTTAGGTTTATGAGGTATAATACATACAGAGACAAGGAAAAACCGGACTTCCGGGCAACAAAAGGAGAACGACCATGAAAGCAAGAACATATATATCCGTATTGACAGCTCTGTGCCTCACACTTACAGCCTGCTCCAACAGCAATAATGCTCAGGTTTCGGAGAGCACGGAGAACTCACCCGCAAGCTCCGCAGCTTCGTCGTCGGAAGCCGCCGTCATCACAACGATCGCACGCAGGGAGGAATCCTCATCCTCCGTATCGGAGAGCGGCACTGTGACCGTTAACAAGAGCAGCCTTGCTCTGAACAACACGGAAATGTTCTCATCACGGGACTATGAGATCGGGTATTCGGACTGCACAGAGATAACCCTCTCCGACAGCGGTATATCCGTCTCCGGAGAAGGCGCGTCGGTGAGCGGGAATGTCGTGACCATAAACGCGGCGGGCTCATACCTTATTAAGGGGACAGTCTCCGACGGACAGATAATGGTGGACGCAGATGATGAGAAGGTGCAGATAGTGCTTGACGGTGCATCGGTGACAAGCTCCGGGAGCGCGGCGCTGTATGTGAAGAGCGCGGATAAGGTGTTCGTGACTACTTCTGAAGGTTCGCAGAACACCCTCGCTTCCGTCGGCGAGTATGTAAACTCCGGCGACAGCAAGATCGACGGTGCTGTATTCGCGAAGTCTGATATTACCCTGAACGGCTCGGGAGCTCTTACGGTAAGCTCCGAAACCGCCCACGGCATCGTCTGCAAGGACGACATCAAGATCACGGGCGGTACTCTTGCCGTGAGCGCGGCGAAGAAAGGCATAGACTGCAACGAGAGCGTCCGGATAGCGAACGGAAGCATCAGTATCACAAGCGGTACCGACGGCATACACGCGGAGAACTCCGACGAGGCGGAAAAGGCGTTCGTGTACATCGGCGGCGGCAACATAGAGATAGTAAGCGGCGGTGACGCGATAGACGCGTCCGGCGAGATAGCCGCGGCAGACGGCGTGGTGAGCATTACCTCCGGCGGCGGGGCAGAAAATGCTCCCGCACATACCGGTAACGACTTCGGGGCGCGCTGGGATCGGGATAACAGCTCCTCCGACGGTGAAACTTCCTCGTCCGCAAAGGGTCTCAGATCCGGAAGTATCATAACAGTAAGCGGCGGTACTTTTGTGATAGATTCCTCCGACGACGCGCTCCACTCGGCAGATACAGTTGATATATCCGGCGGCTCCCTGACCGCTGCGACCGGAGACGACGGCATACACTCCGACACAAGCGTCCTTATCTCGGGCGGCATGGTCAACATCACCGGAAGCTATGAGGGCATAGAGGGCGAAGTAATCGGAATATCCGGCGGTACGGTAAGCGTGCGCGCGACCGATGACGGCATGAACGCAGCCGGCGAGACCGGCTCCGGAATGATGAATACCGATCCGAACGCGCTGCTCACGATATCCGGCGGGAACGTGACCGTCAACGCGGACGGCGACGGACTTGACACAAACGGCTGCCTTGTCATAAGCGGCGGCACCACGTTCATAAGCGGTCCCACCAACGCAGGCAACGGCGCACTTGACTACGGCATCTCCGGCACAGTCACCGGCGGTTATCTGATCGCGGCGGGCGCGGTTGGAATGGCGGAGAACTTCGGCTCAGACTCAACTCAGGGCTCGATACTCTACACATTCGACGGGACGCTTTCCGCAGGCACCGAGATATCCCTCAGAGACAGCAGCGGCAATGTTCTGGTAAGCTATGCGCCCGAAAAGCAGTACCAGTGTGCGGTCATCACTGCACCCGGTGTGACGGCCGGAAGCACATACACCGTTGTCGCGGGTGACAGCAGCTACAGCGTGGAGATGACCTCCAACATCTACGGCTCCGGAAGCGGATTCGGCGGCGGATCCGGCGGGCACGGCGGTTTCGGTGACAAGAACGGTGAGAACGGCGGCTTTGGCGACCGCGGCGGACGCGGAAACAGGGACAATACCTTCCCGACCGCCGACAGCTCCGGGACCGGCGCAGTCGGAAACCCCGACGACGCTTCCGAAACAGGAACCGGACAGAACGACGTGAAGCCGGAGACGACTTCGGAAGAAAAGGACAATGCCGGGAATAACGACAATACCGCAGACAAGGCGAATGAGAACGGCAACCGTATTCCTCCAATGAACGGTGAAATGCCGGAACTCCCACAGAACGGAGAAATGCCGGAACTCCCACAGAACGGAGAAATGCCGGAACTTCCGCAGAACGGACAGATGCCGGAACTTCCGCAGAAC
>JAFZOA010000734.1 GCA_017550775.1 Ruminiclostridium sp.
ATTTCGGGTCGAACTGAGTTCCGAGACCCTTGACGATCTCCTCGCGTACTCTGTCCTGAGTTATCGGGTCGCGATAGCTTCTTATCGAGGTCATGGCGTCGTAAGCGTCCGCGACGGAGATGAGCCGCGCTATCTCGGGTATTTCTTCGCCTTTAAGACCGTCCGGATAGCCTTTTCCGTCGTAGCGCTCGTGATGCCAGTGTGCGCCGACGCTAAGGAACGGGTATTCGTTTATCGTATCGAGTATCTGCGCTCCCATAGCGGGGTGAGATTTGACCGTCTCGTATTCATCTTCGGTGAGCTTTCCGGCTTTGTTTATTATGCTGCTCGGGACGCCGATCTTGCCTACGTCGTGAAGCAGCGCCGTATAGTATATCTCGTCGCATTCGGCGGGATTTTTATAGCTCATTTCTGCGAGCCTGCGCGAATACTCTGCGACACGCGACGAATGACCGTGGGTATAGGTGTCCTTTGCGTCGATCGCGTTGACGAGAGCTTTCGCGGTCTGCTCGAAAAGGTGCTGCGTCTTTTTGTGCGCACGCTGCATCTTCATCTGGTGAAGGTGTATCAGCACAAGCATTATGACGGTGAACAGACCGGAGAACATTCCCGGTATGCTTGTGAGATTGCGCTGGACCAGAAGCCCGGAAATATATACCGGAAGCTGCGCCAGAAGCAGCGACAGCGAGACGATGAGCCCGAGGACCTTGTAGTAAAGGACCATAATTACCAGATAGATATTTGAGAGCGACGAGAATACACCAGCAAATGTCGAAACGGGAAGAACGCTGTCCTCGATGGTTATGACATCGCCCGAGCGCGCGGACAGCACCGTGAAAGCCGAAAGTATCAGATAAAGAATTATGTAGAATATGATCGTCGCTTTCGGCGGTTCTCTTTTCGCTGTGAGGAATGAAAGCTTTTTTGAAATATGATTTCCGTTTTCCGGTTTTTCTTTGTTTTTCATATTTGATCCTCTTCTTGGGTTTATCGACAGTTTTTCATTTCATTGGCAGAAAGTTATATGTTGTACAGGACATAACTGTGCATCATATTATTATACACCTTTTTATATATAAAAATCAAGCAAAATCGGTAAATTGTTGCCAAATTCTACATTTAGCGCATTAAACGAAAAGAGTGTTGTGCAATATAGACAATCATTCGCTTTGCCGTAAGCTTCCGGATATACGGCACATATGGCAAATGTCAGGAAATGTGCGTATTGACACGGATTTTGTTTTTTGGTATAATGATAGCGTTATAAGCAGCTCGGGGTGAATTTTCTCTCCGGCTGCGGCAGAAAAAATCATGTTGAGCTTCAACACAACATATAAGCTTTGAACAGTGATATTATGACCGATAGTGACAATAAAAAGGATGGAATAATATGAAAAAAGTATCGGGAAAAATAAGCTTCAGAAGATTTGCTGTGGCAGCTGCGGCAGTCATTTTCGCGGTGTCATCCGCAGTGTCGGTATCTGCAGCAGGCACCGGCAGGGACAGGCTTATAAGTCTCATAAACGAGAACGACC